>JAGRIO010000109.1 GCA_020443225.1 Pseudomonadales bacterium | reverse complement strand
CCCTGAAGTTGGGCTCCCGCTTCTCCAGAAACGCACTGAAGCCTTCCATCAGATCTTTGGTGCTGAGCAGTATCTTCTGATTCACCCATTCGTACTCGGCGAATTCGGCCACCGACATGTCCTGGGTTCGTTGCATCATACGACGTAGCACGGTGTACGCCAGTGGTGGGCCGTTAGCAATCATCTTAGCGTAGGCTTTGCTTTCTGCCAGCAATTCGTCATCGGCAAACACTTTGTTTGCCAGCCCGATATTCAGGGAAGTCTGTGCATCAAGCAGCTCGCCAGAGAACATGATTTCGGTTGCCCGGCCTGCACCGACGATACGGGGCAGCCAGTAGGCAGCGCCATAATCGGAAGCCAGCCCCCGCTTGATAAAGACTGACCCCAGACGCGCACTTTCCGCCATGAAGCGCATGTCACAGCAAGTCGCCAGACCAAAGCCGGCACCTACCGCAGCACCGTTGATCGCAGCGATAATGGGTACATCACACTGTGAAAACAGAGCAACTGTACGGGCTGAACTGCCCCAGGAATCCAGCGTCACTTTGCGGGGAACTTTCTTCTCAGCGCCGCTGTTGCCGGCATTGGCGACAAAATTTCCCACTGCAGCACCTGCGCAGAAAGCCCGGCCGGTACCCGTCAGCAGCAGACATTTCACGTCTTCATCATCGCTGGCACGAACCAGTGCTTCTTCCAGACCTTTGGTGATACCGGGGGTCAGGGTATTCATACTGTCAGGTTCGTTCAGTGTGGCTGTCAGCACGCCATCCTCAAGTTCCATCACAACGGATTCAGTCATCATCTCTTTCCTGTTACGTGTTAAAAAACGGTGGGCCAGATCTTCTATCGGCGGAATTCAGTACAGTGATTGTTCTTTATTCTTAACTGCAAACCCCGCATTCTCGACCACTCACTGATGTAAAATCAATCTTTCACCTTCCGGAACTCATGTTATGTCGTCGCAAGCCTTGTCATCTCGTAATATGGGACGACGCATGGTGGCGGTGGCCTTCTTTGTCGATTTCGTGGCAGTTGGCTTCTTCTTCTACTCTTATGGTGTGTTCTTTAAAGCGATTGCCGCTGAATTCGGCGATTCTCGTCTGGGGGTTTCGCTTGGCCTGACGGCGACCAATGTGGTTGGTGCTATTGCCGCGCCTTTGCTGGGGCGGGCGCTGGATATTTATCCCCTGAAACGCATTATTGCCATCGGCTGTTTGTCCATGACCACCGGCTTTCTGTTGTTAAGTCAGGTTTCCAGTCAGTTGCAGTTCTATATCGTCCTTGGACTTTTCATTGGTTTTGGAGCCAGTTCCATGGGCGGGCTGGCCACAGCCAAGCTCATTGCCAACTGGTTTAACAAGCGGCGGGGCAGGGCGCTTGGCATCGCGGCAACCGGTATCTCTGTGTCCGGCGTTGTGATGCCGTTCGTGAGTGCTGCTCTGATTGAGGCCTATGGCTGGCGTCAGGGTTTCCTGTTCTTTGGCGCCTTTACCGGATTGGTGGTCCTGCCTATTGTGCTGACCCTGGTGGTATCAAAGCCTTCAGATGTCGGTCTTGAACCGGATGGCGGCAGGCTTGTTGGTAACGCCAGTGGTGCCGAGCCACCAAAGCCAGTTATTGAAGATAAACCGATTCTGAAAGAGCGCAATTTCTGGGTGCTGGTGATGGCCATAGGCCTGATGTTCTGCTGCCAGGGTGCGACCCTGACGCACATGGTGCCAAGGCTTACAGATACGGGGATTGATCTCAAAATGGCGTCGCTGGTGATGTCGCTGTGTGCCGGTCTTGGCGTTGTGGGCAAGGTCACCTTTGGCTTTATTGGCGACTCCTGGGCTGCACGGAAGGCTTTCTGGCTGGCGATTGGTTGTCAGGTGGTGGGTCAGATTATGATGCTGCTCGCACATGACAATCTGTTCATCTTCGCGCCTGGTGCCATGTGCTTCGGCTTTGGCATGGGTGGCATGGTGCCTTTGCAGGGAGCGTTGATAGGCCGGGTCTTCGGCAGCGAACGGTTTGGGAAGGCGATGGGTTACATGCGTCCGGCCCAGCTGCCACTGCAGGTATCCGGCGTACCGCTGGCAGGCTGGATCTATGATGTTACCGGTAACTATCAACCGGCCTTTATTATCTTCCTTGGCGTTTACGCTATGGCAGCCGTTGTCGTCTATTTCTTCAGAGAGCCGGATGTTCGGCGTTAACTGTTGGGTGATTCGTAACGCCAGACGCCTGAGCCAAAAGTACCATAAAGAAACAAGCACACAGAGACGCACATGGCCGGCAACAGCGCATTCAGGGTACCGAAGAATTCAATGATGTTACCCAGTACCAGTGCACCGATGGGTGCACTGCCGATCAGGCCAAGGCTGTAAACACTGAGAATTCTGGCGCGGAACTCTACCTGTGCCGATTCCTGCACAATCGTGCGTGACAAGGTGGTGGTGACCCCCATATTCAGCCCCCACAGAATCATCACCAGCATCATCAGCCAGTAAGCGGGTTGTAACCACAGCAAACCCAGAATCAGCATGCGGCTCAACTGCATGATCAGGAAGTATTTGCCGGGCCTGGCAATGGGCATCAGTTTCAGCATCATCAGGTTTGAGATGGTGGCACCGGCAAAGAACACCACCATAGTAGTGGCCAGTTGCAGCGCATCTCCTTCATAGACCCGTTTGATAATAAAAGGGACCACGGTGACGAAAGCGCCGGCATTGAACACACTGGAAAGAAAGTTAATCAGCAATACGTGGAAAATGGTCTTGTGCTCGTAAGTAGCCCGCAGACCACCGAGAATGACCTGCCACATGGGTGTGGTCTGACTGGTTTGTGGGCCTGGCACCGGCTGCAGTCTGGCGATCATGATGGCGCCCAGTGCAAAGCAGATGCCCTGTGCGGCCAGAACTGTTGTTAAACCGACCTTTTCCATCTGACCTGCAAAAATCAACGCCATAATCTGCACGAGAAAACCGATGGCAGTCGAGGCGGTGACGGCGCGCTGAATATCACGACCGGCTACCCGGTTCAGGATGGCTTGCTGTGCCGGGCTGGTAAATGAGGTCACGGTGGAAATACCCAGCCCGAACAGTGTCACAGCCCAGATATTGAAGTGATCGAGACTGATAAAGGTGACCAGCAGGGCGGGAATGACCCAGGCAAAGGCATAGGTGCGGATTAGTAAGGTTCTGGGATCAGCCCGGTCAGCGCTGGCACCGCCCCACAGCATCAGGAAGATGCCCGGCACGCCGATGATAGCCTGGATAACACCCACCTGGTCGCCGGGTAGCACCAGCATACCGACCAGCATCCAGCTGATCAGCAATTGCTGCATGGAGATGGCGCCGCCACTGAAAGCAGTGGACGCCAGATAGGCGCGGAACTGTTGGTTGGCCCAGATGCCTGAGTCTTGTTCTGTTTCTTGTACGCTCATGGCGGGTTCCCGCTAAGGAAAGCCCGATAGTACTACAGGTTTCAGGTCTGGCGCACAGGCCCGGTGCAATATGCGCACTGCACCACGCTGCGCAGTGGCCGCCAGTAGCTGCCAGAGAGGGTGCAGCCGCGATCATAACGTTTGTCAGAGCCGAAGTGCGCTCTGCCTGGGGGTTGCCATCGACAGGTGACCTGACCGCTTTCAGCGGTGCCAGGTCACCCGCACTGGCTCAGGCCGCTTTGCGACCGTCCTCGGCAGGGACTTCTTCGTCGTTAGAAGCTTCAACATTCAGTTTTTTCATGGCTGCTTCGCGGGCACGGCGACGCTCTTCAAGCAGCAGTTCGAACAGTTGCAGGTCAAGACCTTGCTGAGCACTGGTGCATCCAAAAGCTAAGGCGTATTCAATCCACTTGGACATTTTCAGGGACCTCCGGTTAATATGGCAGCGGAACTGCCTTTATGTTGCGATGCGCAAATTATAGTAGCGGGAGCGCATATTTCAAGGGCCTGGGCGGATTTTTTGTGCATTGCACCGATCAATGGTCCGGTTCCGGGCGCAGGATGCTTGCGTCATTGGCGCAAACTTCGCTATGTTGACCACTGAACCCGACCACAGGGGCTAAGAGAGGGAATTAACATGAGCGAAGACTTTCGCCAGCGTGCCGTGCCCATTACCCGGGGCAACCGCTTTGAAGATTTTGAGGAAGGTCAGGTATTTAACCACCACTGGGGCCGTACCATCACCGATGGCGACAATACCTGGTTTTCAACACAGACCCTGTCCTTCAATCCACTGTACTTTAATGAATCCTATGCGCAGTCCATGGGCCACGAAAAAATGGTGGTAAACCCGCTGCTGGTATTCAATACCACCTTTGGTCTGTCGGTTGAGGACCTGTCTGAAGGCGGCGGATTGTTCCTGGGTGTAGACGACTGCGAATTCCTGGCTGACATGCACGTAGGTGACACGATCACCGCCAGCAGCACCGTGATCAGTAAACGAATATCCGAAAGCAATAAAACGGCCGGCATAGTGACCTGGCTGACTGAAGGTTTTAATCAGCACGGTACCTGCGTGATTCGCTTTCAGCGAACCAACTTCGTGCGCTTCCGACAGCGCAGGTCAGCGGAGGCAAGCGCATGAGTCTCACTGGAAAAAATAATTACTTTGAAGATTTTGTGGTCGGCCAGGTGATGCGCCATGCCCGCGGTAAAACCATGTGCGAAAACGACAATGTCGGTATCACCCTGCAGGTTCTCAATACGGCTGAAGCTCATTTCAACGAAGATGCGGTCAGGGGCGCGTTTCCCGGGCGCCTGCAGTTTGGCGGGGTAACCATCGCGATGGTGATCGGCCTCACGGTGCAGGATACCGCTGAGAATGCTATCCGCGAGCTTGGGTCTGAACAAGATTCGTCTGAAGACCTCGGTTTTCCATGGGGATACGCTGTATGCGTACACTGAAGTGCTGGATAAGCAGCCGGTTGACGCAACATCAGGTGAGGTGACTTTCCGCCACTGGGGGGTTAATCAGGATGACAAAATTGTCTTTGAAGGCGAGCGCAGGGTGCTGATCAGGTGCCGGCCCTGAGGGTGGCACATTTGGCTAGAAAATTACCGGTCACTGCAGGGAATAAATGATGAATGAAGAATTTAGCGGCGCACTGAAGGGGCTGAAGGTGCTTGATCTGACCCGCGCTCTCGCTGGCCCTTTCTGTACCATGCTGCTGGCTGATCAGGGTGCCGAAGTGATCAAGGTCGAGGCGGTTGGCAGCGGTGACGGCACCCGCGTCATGCCACCGTTCCGGCCCGACCAGCAGGACCGCTTACCTTATGGTGGCTACTTCCATAGTGTGAACCGCAATAAGCAAAGTGTTGCCATCGATCTGAAAGCCGAAGAGGGCAAGGCCCTGATCCGCACCCTGGTGCAGGAATGTGATGTGCTGGTTGAGAATTTCCGTGCGGGTGTGATGGAGGGGCTTGGTCTCTCCTATGAATCCCTGGCAGAGCTCAATCCCCGTCTGGTGTATGCCACCATCCGTGGGTTCGGTGATCCCCGTACCGGAGAGAGTCCCTACTGCCACTGGCCAGCCTATGATGTGATTGCCCAGTCTATGGGGGGCATGATGAGTATCACCGGCCCGGCAGGTGGTGAACCGACCAAGGTGGGCCCGGGTGTCGGTGATCTGATACCCGGTGCACTGGCAGCTGTCGGCGTGCTGAGCGCTGTCTATGAGGCGCAGCGTTCGGGCCGGGGGCAGTTTGTTGATGTCGCTATGTATGACGCCATTCTTGCCTTCTGTGAGCGCATGGTGCCCCAGTACTCCTTTGAGGGTGTCGTTCCGGGTCCTGTCGGCAATGCCCATGGTGCCCTGTGTCCTTTTGGTACCTTTCCTGCCAGCGATGGTTATGTGGCCATCGCCTGTCCCGGTGACAATTTCTGGCGTTTACTGTGTGAGGAAATGGGTCGGCCTGAACTGATCGAAGATGAGCGGTTCCGCCGCAACTATCACCGCACTCAGCACCAGGAAGCCTGCGTGGCGCTGATATCTGACTGGACCCGACAGTTCACCCGCAAGGAGCTGGCGTCGAAACTCGGCGGCAAGATTCCATTCGGACCAGTACAGAATGTGAAAGATATTTTCGAAGATCCGCATGTTGCCGTTCGCCATCTGCTGGCAGAGGTAGAACAGCCAGGTTCTGCGACCCCGGTACATATCCCTGATACGCCAATAAAGATGACCCGCACACCGGGTGGAGTGCGCCGGCGGGCACCTTTGTTAGGGGAAGATACCGATAGTGTACTGCGCCGCTACGGTCTGACGGATGACCAGATTGCCGATTTGCGGGCAAGGAAGATTGTTGGCTGAAACCGGCTGCGTTGTGACCGGTCAGCCGATGTGCTGAAGATCACGAGAAAATAATCTGAATAAAATACCAACAGAGGAATGAACATGTCAGACCGCCCGAAAAGACTCAGAAGATGTCAGCTTTCTGTACCCGGTTCCAGCGACAAGATGATGACCAAGGCTGCTGCGATGGAAGTGGATCACGTCTTCCTGGATCTTGAAGATGCCGTTGCGCCTAATCAGAAGGCCGCCGCCAGAGGCATGATTGTCAATGCGCTGAATACGCTGGACTGGAAACCAAAAACCCTGTGTGTGCGCATTAACGATGTTGATACAGAATACTGTCATGACGACATTATCGAAGTCGTTACCGGTGCGGGGGATAAGCTCGACACTATTATGCTGACCAAGGCGAAAAGTGCCCATGATGTGATGTTCGTGCACTTGCTGCTGGACCAGCTGGAAGCCAAGCTGGGCCTGAAAAAGCGCATCGGCATTGAATGCCTGATTGAAGAAGTCGAAGGCATGATGAACGTTGACAGCATCGCCGCCTGCAGCGACCGGCTGGAGTGTCTGGTATTCGGCATGGGTGATTACTCAGCCAGTCAGGCGATGAACATCAGGAACATTGGCGAAGGCGACGCGGCCTATCCCGGTGATATCTGGCATTATCCACGCTACAAAATGACCATCGCCTGCCGGGTCCATGGCCTTGACCCGGTAGATGGTCCCTATGCCAATTTCCGCAATCCTGATGCCTTCCGCACTGAATGTGTCCGTGGTTATACCCTCGGCATGGTTGGCAAATGGGCGATTCACCCCAGTCAGGTGGAGATTGCCCAGGAGGTCTATTCGCCGCCGCAGAAAGCCGTGGATTCAGCCCGTAAGCAGAAGGCCGCCTATGAAGAAGCCCTGCAACAGGGGTTAGGAGCCATCAATGTTGACGGCGTGATGGTTGATGCAGCGACGGTGCGTATATTACAGAACATCATTGATAAGGCCGACATGATCGGCATGTGAGGAGAGAACAACAGTGGTACTTGAAAGAAGTGAAGAGGCAATGGTTGAAGCCTCGCCAGGGTACATGACCGAAGAGCGTCTGATGATGCAGGAATCGGCACGGGAATTCACCATGAAGGAAGTGTTGCCGGTGGCTAACGAGCTGGATCCGGTGCAGGGTGATATTCCCATGGATCTGCGGCGCAAAATGGGAGAAATGGGTTATTTCGGTATTCGTATTCCGGAAGAGTACGGTGGCCTGGGGCTTGGCGTTTTTGAGTACTGCATGATTGCAGAAGAATTGTCGCGGGGCTGGATGAGTGTAGCCAGTATTATTGCCCGTGCCGGTGGTGTCATGGGTGTTGGCGGCTGGAGTGAAGAGCGGCGCCTGGCACTCACCCGTAAAGCGGCCCAGGGAGAGTATCTGGCGGCTGTAGCCCTGTCAGAGCCCAACGTCGGTTCCGACTTACAGGCGGTAAACTGCAAGGCCGTTATGGCAGGGGATGAGTGGGTGATCACCGGCAATAAGTACTGGTGCACCTTTGCTGATGGCGCCGATTATATTTCTCTGCTGGCACGGGTCGAAGAATCTGCTGACCATCCATATAAGGGGCTGCGCACCTTTATTATCGAAAAACCCAGGGGTGAGTTGCCTGCTGGCTGTCAGGGTGCGCCGATTCCCAAGATCGGGTATCACGGCTGGAAGACCTGGGAGCTGGCCTTTGACGGTTGCCGTATACCTAAAGAGAACATCATTGGTGGTACTTCTGCAGACGGATTTAAAAGCACTGCCAGCAATCTTGAAGTTGCCAGGGCCCACACGGCTGCCCGGGCTATTGGTCTGGCCAGGGGCGCGCTTGAAGATGCCATCGCCTATTCTCATGAGCGGGTACAGTTCGGCCAGCCGATTGCTGACTTCCAGGAAACCCGCTTCAAGATTGCCCGTATGGCCTCTGAAATTGAGGCAGCTCGTCAGCTGATGTATTTCGTTTGTACCGAACTGGATAATCGCCGTCGCGCTGATAAAGAATCATCCATGGTGAAATGGCTGGCAACGGAGATGGCAGAGCGGGTGACATCAGACTGCCTGCAGATTCTGGGCGGCGCGGGTTATACCAAATTGCATCCTATGGAGCGCTACTGGCGTGATGCCAGGCTGACCAAAATCTTTGAAGGCACCTCTGAGATTCAGCTGCGCATCATCTCGGACCGGATTCTGGGGCGACCAACCAACCGCCAGAACCAGTCTTAGGAGCATCGGCCAGGTCATGGAACAGGCATTGCGAGCTGCTTTAGGCGGCAAGAAACACATCATCTGGGACTGGAATGGCACCATTCTGGATGATGTGGATTATGCCGTCGACACCATTAACTGGTTACTGGGCTGCCACCAACTGCCGTTACTAACCCACGAAACCTACCGGGAGGTATTCGACTTCCCCATCCGGGCTTATTACGACAGGTTGGGCTTCGACTATACCGTGACCTCCTTTGAAGACCTCTGCCATATTTATGTTGAGCGGTATATGGCGGGATTTCATGGTTGCCAGCCATATCCCTATATTCGCCGGCTGTTGTCAGAGGTAAGGTCGGTGTGTGAACACCAGTCGGTATTGTCAGCAACTGATCAGCAAAGCCTCGACGACATGATCAGCCACTTTGGCTTTGAAGCTTTGTTTGATCATGTCTTCGGTCTTGATAACAAGATGGCAGCCTCCAAGATTGACCGTGGGCTGGAGCTGATTGAAACCTCTCACGTCAGTCGTGCTGACACCTTGATGATTGGTGACACCCTGCATGATGCAGAGGTCGCCGACGCCATGGGTATCGACATTGTGCTGGTAGACCATGGCCACCATTCAGGCACCAAGCTGTTGAACGCTGGTCGGCCTGTGATTCACTTTGGTGGCTGATTAATATTAGGATTTGCCGCTGACGCTTATTTCGATGTTGGAGGACTGATTCCCGTGTTACCGCGTTTTACCCTGATGAATACCCTGATGGTGCTTGTTTTCCTGCTGGGCCTGTCTCCCGGCAGTCACGGCGCCGGATTTGGCAATACTCAGCCAGTCGGTGGTTCTGGCAAAACCCAGGCCGCAGGTGGTTTCGGGAACGCTGTTTCCACCTGGGACAACATCTACGGTCAGGGTGGATACACCCACGTTGAAAGCCTGATCGTGAGCCGTACCGGTGGTTATGTCACAGCAGGCGCTGTCGGACGTGGTGCCGCACTGCAGATGGCTGGCGTTGCAGATAAACAAATTCAGGTCACCAGAATTGATACCGGTGGCAGTTACGTCTGGGTGAAATCGTATACGCCTTTTGGGGTGAAACTACGTGGGGAAGCCCGACGGCTGGCAGAAGATGCTGACGGTAATATCTTCATTGCAGGCGACCTGGGTGAACATGGCAATAAGTCACGACCCGAAACCCGGGATGTCTTTGTGATGAAAGTGTCTCCTCAGGGAGAGCAGATCTGGGCACGGAAATATGGTGGTCCGGAAGCCAATATCGTTTATGCACTGGCAATCGCGAACGATGGTGGCGTGCTGTTGCTGGGCAATAAAGGCCAGGGCAAGGAGCGTCAGACCTGGCTGTTCAAGCTGAATGCAGAAGGGGAGTTTCTGGGTGAATCCCTGTTCCCGGAATACCATGTTGCCAACGTCTTACAGGTGCAGGATGACGGCATGCTGCTGGCAGGCGTTGGTCTGTTGAAAGTGGACCATAATGGAAATGAGGTCGCGAGGTATGACAATTTTCCCGGTAGTGTCGCTCATATGTTACCGGTCGAAGGTGGCTATCTGATTGCGGGTAGTGCCACAAGGGGCGATCGCTATCCCGCCTGGGTCGGTAAAACCGATCCACAGGGTAAGCTGATCTGGAGCAAAACGTACGATTTTAAAAAGCAGAAGCTTGCTGCTGTCAGTGCTGTTGCAAGCGATGATACCGGTATCTATCTTGCGGGTTCGCAGAAGCTGACCTTTGGTGATCACAGCGTTGCTTTCGTCATGAAGACGGATCTGGAAGGCAATCCCCTGTGGAAGAAACTACTCAGCGGTACCAAACTTGGTGCGCGTTTCACTGAGATTGTTAGTACTGCGGATGGTGGTTTACTCGCTGGTGGCATCACTGATGAAGATTTCACGATGAATAATGGCAATGCGCGTTTCTTTGGAAAAGCGTTGCTGATCAAGTTTGATCGGGAAGGACAGTCAATACTACTGAAAGATGAGAATCTGAAGCAGGTGAAAATCTGGAACTAGCGTCGTGGTAACGTGACCAACTCACAAGAAAGGCCGGGATCTGCCAGCCTTTCCTGTGCATGCCACTTATCAATCAGGCCTCAGCCTTCTTTTTGTAGGGCGGCCTC
>JAGRIO010000010.1 GCA_020443225.1 Pseudomonadales bacterium | reverse complement strand
GTGACCCGATGTCAGGTTTTTTCCTCTTCAGCAAAAGCAGACTGGGTGACACCGGGCAACTTAAGCCGCTGGGTTACAAGATAGGACTTGAGATTCTGGTCCGCGGCCAGTTCGACACTATCCGCGAAGTACCGATTGAATTCCGGGACCGGGAGCTGGGTACCAGCAAGATGAACCTGGGCCAGCAGGTGAATTACCTTCGACATTTGCGTCGTTTGTATCTGTATAAATTCAAGGGTTGGGCCGAGTTCGTTCACTTCGGTGCTGTAGGCGCCAGTGGTTTTGTCATTGATCTGTGTTTCTACTATCTGTTCCAGTACTTCGGAGTGCATCACAAAACCGCGCGGGCACTGTCGTTCTGGCCCGCCGTCAGCTGGAACTGGGCGCTGAATCGCAAAACCACTTTTGGGGAAAGAGAACAGCGCCCCAAAATGCGCCAGTGGCTTGAATTTGTCGCGACCAGTTTGCTGGGGTTCTCTATCAACTGGGGAACCTATGTGACGCTCACCACGCATTTTCACTTTTTTGATGAGTACCGGGTGGTAGCGCTGGTGACCGGGATTCTCAGTGCCAGTGTGTTCAATTTCGCTGCCTCGACGCTTTTCGTGTATAACGACAAGCGTAAGCACTGACATTTAAAGGCGATGACAATGAAATTTCATCAGTTGCGGTTCTGGGATGGCATTAGTGACGAACTCGCTGATGCGGATATCACCATCGAAATTCATGAAGACAGATTCCTGCTTTCTGAGTCTGCAACCCACTCTGCGGTTGACCGGGATTTTGCCGGATGTTTTGCCATTCCCGGGCTGATTGATGCCCATGTACATCTTTGTCTGGACCCGGAAGTACGGGACCCGCTGGCCCATGGCAAGGTGCCGCGCGACGAGCAACTGGCAGCCATGACTACGCGGGTCGGGCAAATGTTGCAGGCTGGGATTACCACTGCCCGTGATCTTGGCGGAGGTAAGTGGCTGGAGCTGGAAATTCGTGACCGGATTGCAGCAGGAGAGATTCCCGGTCCACGTTTACTCTGTGCTGGCCAGCCGGTGACCTCTCCTGGTGGCCACTGTCATTTCTGGGGTGGTGAAGCTGAATCTGCAGAGGAAATTCAGCAGGTCGTTGAGCGTCAGATTCGCCGTGGTGCTGACCTGATCAAGGTGATGGCAACCGGTGGTAATCTGACGCCAGGGTCGAAACCCAGTGATTCCCAGTTTGATGAAAAGCGACTATCCGGTGTTGTTAGCCTTGCCGGCCAGGCAGGACTGTTAACCGCTGCCCATTGTCATGGCGCTCAGGGTATTGGTGAAGCGGTACGGGCAGGTATCAACACCATTGAGCATTGTTCCTGGGTGGGGGAAGAAGGTTGGGGTAAACATTACAACGCCGATGTGGTTGCTGATATGGCTAAAGCCGGCACCTGGGTGTCACCCACAGTGAACAAAGGCTGGAACCGCTATCTGGATAATCCCAGCGAACATCGGGAACGGGTGAGAGAAAATTTTCGACGAATGCGCGAAGCCGGCGTAAAATTTATTGCTTCGACAGATGCGGGCATCCCCGGGGTTTACCATCATCACCTGCCGCTGGCTTTGCCGGTATTTGCGTTTTTTCTTGCGGCGACGCCAGCAGCAGTGCTGCGAACTGCTACCAGTGAATGTGCCGAGGCGCTGGGCCTTGGTAAGGTCACCGGACAAATCGCCAGTGGTTATGCGGCTGATATGGTGATTTATGACAAGAACCCATTGACGGATCTCGGTGTGCTGGCGCAACCTGTTGCGGTCGTCGCCAAAGGCCAGTTGACCGAGCTGGGTTAGTTTCAACTGCCCGGATCAGCTCCCGGAAACGCAGAACACTCGATAAAACGCGGAGACCTGTATGAATCAGCAGGCACAAAAACTTAGTCAGCAACCGGTTCAGAAACCCGGTGATATTTTTTCGCGTGAGGAAATCCGTTCCCTTTCAACCCGCTCTGATCTGAAGGGCTGGTGGTTGATTCTGCATTGCTGGACGGTGATTTTGCTTACCTGGCTGGTTTGTATCGAGTGGACTAACCCTCTGACTGTTGTGCTGGGTATCATGGTGATCGGTACCCGCCAGCTCGGGTTAGGTATCATCAGTCATGATGCCGCTCACCATTTGCTGTTGTCTGACCGCAAGCTGAACGATCAGGTCGCAGAGTGGTTGTTAAATCGCCCGCTCATGGGTGCCAGTGTGGTGCCTTACCGGAATTATCACTTTGTTCATCACCGCTTTACGCAGCAGGAACAGGACCCGGATCTGATTCTGTCGAAACCGTTCCCTACCAGCAAGGCGAGCCTGAAGCGCAAGATTATCCGTGACCTGACCGGTCAGACTGGCTGGAAACAAAAGTCTGCTGAAGTCAGATCAGCGTTTGTGTCTGACGGCCGCCTGGACATGGCAGCAGGTTTGCGCCGCTATGGTCCCAATCTGATGATTAATGCGGCTTTTCTGGCTTTTTTTGCGCTGATGGGTAAGTGGTATCTGTATTTCCTGTTGTGGGTGGTACCCCATCTGACCTGGCACCTGCTGGTGTCCAGAATCAGAAATATCGGTGAGCATGGCGCTGTTCCGGATAATGGTGACCGGCTTCGTAATACCCGCACCACCCGGGCCAATCTGTTAGAGCGGGCTTTTCTGGCCCCGTATTACGTGAATTTTCACCTGGAACATCATCTGCTGATGTCCTGTCCCTGCTATAACCTGCCAAAAGCCCATGAAATGCTGGTCAGTAAGGGCATGCTGGGCCACATGGAAGTTCAGCCCGGATATCAGGCAGTGCTGCGGGTAGCAGCCCCTGCCTGATGCCTGGATGTTTCCATGCTTAGTCGTACCAGACGGAAATGATAAAGCCGGGTTGGGCGTTATCGGTGTTATCTGTCAGGTAGGCTGACTGTTCGACAAAGCGGACCTGTATTTTTCCTTCCATTTCGGCGAGCCAGTCATTGATCTCGGTTTCACTTTCGTGAACCTGTGAAATGCGTTGTCTGAAAATTCTGACTTTCATTTCAGTTTCCTCGTTTCGGTTCAGTTTATAGTTTGCCTGTCTAACCGAGGCCAAACAGCGATTGCAGGTAAGGGTTGATAAAGCGTCGGTCCGGGTCGAGTCGTTCACGGATTTCCAGAAAGTTGTCCCACTCCGGATACAGGGGCGCCAGTTGTTTCGCTGTCAGGGTATGCAGTTTGCCCCAGTGAGGACGGCCACCATACTTATGGAAGATCGGCTCTATCAAAGCAAAGTAGGGGCGGTAATCATATTCTGCGAAATGATGTACCGAGATTGAACATGCATCACGGCCGGCAAACATGCTCAGCATCAGATCATCCGCTTTGATGTAGCGATACTCTAACGGGAAAACAATGTCGATATTTTCTGCGCGGATCGTGGCCAGAATGTCTCGCAGGCAATCCGGACCGTGCTCGGCAGGGACCTGATATTCCATCTCGTTGAAACGCATATTTCTGGTATTGGCAAGAATCTGCCAGGATTCGCCGACGAGCTCTGCCTTGTCCATACCGCCCACAACCGTGTTCAGAATCCAGCGGCGCAGCGCGGGGAACATGCCGCCATATTTCTGCAGCATCTGCAGCGTTTCATCGTCTTCTTCGTCGGTGCCCGCGAGCGGGGTCAGCGGCTCCGTAGTTTCATCGATCAGCTGAACGATGGCGACATCGGCATTGACCATAGGGAACATCTCGAAATGCCGGTGCTTCTGCCGCAGTTCTTCTGCCTGCTCCAGCACTGCCATGGTCTGGTCCGGGTAGATGGTTTCTTTCAACCGGTAAGCAGGCCGGTTCTGTAAAGTAACTTCAGTCAGAATTCCCAGGGCGCCAAGAGACGCACAAGCCGCTCGAAACAGTTGTTCGTCACTTGTTCTGTTACAGGTCAGCAATTCTCCTTTTGCGGTGGCAAGCTTCAGTTCTTCAATATAGCTTGAGTAACTGCCCAGAGTCCTGCCGGTACCGTGGGTAGAAGTGGAGATCGCGCCGGCAATGGTCTGACGATCAATATCTGCCATATTGAACAGGCCCTGACCTATATCCTGCAAGGGCTTGCCTACATCTGCAAAGCGGGTCCCGGCGCCAAAAGTGGCAGTCAGATTCTCAGCGTTATGTCGACGTAGTCCTGCTAACTGATGCACAGAGATGAGATTGTCATCTGTCGGTACCAGCCCGCTGAATGAATGACCAGAGCCTACGGTGCGTATGGTGCCGCTGCTTTCACTGATAAAGGACAGCAGCTGCGCCTCAGATTGCGGACTGAAACGGCGTTGTGGCTGACAGCTTTGCCAGCCGGACCAGTTCTTCCACGCAGGTGCTGCTGATGCGGCCTGGCTGAGTTTCATACACCCGGCCAGAAAGGGCAGGGCGGTGCTTTGCATAAATCTTCTGCGGCTGATCATGATGCGGGTCCTGACATAAAGCGGATCAGTTCTTCCAGTTCCTCTGTGGTACAGTCGAAACACTGCCCCAGGGGTGGCATTCCACCTATACCATTGACGGTATTGTCGAGCAGTACCTGATAGCCCTTATTGAGTCTGGGTTGCCAGTCTTTCAGACGATGAGTCTGAGGGGCGCCGGTCGCTGGTACCTGGTGACAACTCTTGCAGCTGGCGGCGTACTTTACCTGCAGATCAGCACTGACAGGGTGGGCAGCCGGCGGTTCTGGCGCAGAACAGCCAGTGACAATACTGAGGGCCATCAGGGCCGCAACAGATGAGCGCTGTAATGATCTCATGAGAATAGCAGGTGAACTCCCGGGGTAAATGTACTGCCTGCAGTGTACGGGATTCAGGCTGTTCGAGAAACCTGCAGCAGTTGCGGCAAATCCGCTTTCTCACGTACTCTTGGGGACTTTGGTGGCCACCATTCAACGGTTGCACCGCACAAAATAAAATACATCGCAGGGGGAAGGTATGAGCTGGAATTATGGGGATATTTTTGAAGGTATTGCTGATGTGCTGCCCGAGGATGCCCCGGCACTCATTCATCACGACCGGGTCATCAGCTGGAAAGCATTTGATGAGCGTACCAACCGGCTGGCCAGAACGCTGTTGAATCACGGCCTGTGCCTGCAGGACAAAGTGGGTTTCTATATCCGCAATCATTCGGCCTACATGGAAACCCTCGCAGCCTGTTTTAAGGCTCGCCTGGTACACGTTAATGTCAATTATCGCTATGTGGAGGATGAACTGTGGTACATCCTCGATAACTCAGATTCCAGGGCTGTCATTTTCGACGCCGATTTTCGTGATCAGGTGGCACATCTGATGCCCAGACTGCCTGATGTCGTACTGTGGATGCAGCTCGGCGATGAAGACAATCTGTTGCCGGGTGCTGTGTCTTACGAGCGGCTGGCTACCGAAGGCGACAGTTCGCGTTTGGCAGTTGAACGCTCGGGCTCTGACATGCTGTTTCTTTACACCGGTGGAACTACCGGCATGCCTAAAGGGGTCATGTGGGAGCAGGAAAATCACTGGATGGCAGGTGCCAGAGGGGCAACACCCGCAACCAATATGATCGCCCCTGAAACTCTGGAAGCGCATCTGGCTAATGTTGCCAGAGCAGAAGCCGGCAGGGTCAGCTTTCCTGTTTGTCCGCAGATGCATGGCACCGGGCTCTTCACCTCTATCGGTGCACTGGCCGGTGGCGGCTGTGTTGTTACCACCGATTCGCCGCGATTTGATCCGGAGGAAACCTGGGAAATCGTGGAACGCAACCGGGTCACCTCCATGGCCATTGTTGGCGATGCTTTTGGCAAACCACTGTTAAAGGTGCTGGATGATGCGCCGGGTCGTTTTGATATTTCATCCGTGGTCAGCATTATCTCCTCAGGTGTGATGTGGAGCCCGGAAACCAAACAAGGTTTGTTACGCCATCACCAGGGGTTGGCGCTGATTGATTCCTTTGGTGCATCCGAAGCGATAGGCTTCGGGACTTCGACCACAACTGCCGATGGCGGTCAGGCTGTGGCGAGGTTTGTGCTCAATGAACGCACCCGGGTCTTTACCGAAGATCATCAGGAGGTCGTCCCTGGCAGTGGGGTACCGGGCTTCGTCGCAAAAACCGGTGGCATCCCGTCCGGGTATTACAAAGACCCGGAGAAATCCGCCAGAACCTTTCCGGTGATCAACGGGGTCAGGTATTCCATTCCCGGTGACTGGTGTACAGTCGAGGAGGATGGCACCCTGACTCTGCTGGGCCGCGGCAGTGTCTGTATTAATACTGCAGGCGAGAAAGTCTACCCGGAAGAGGTGGAAGAGGTACTCAAACTTCACGAGACTGTCGACGATGTGCTGGTCGTGGGTGTGCCCGATGATAAATGGGGGCAGGCTGTGACTGCTGTGGTCCAGTTGGTGTCAGGCTGTGATCTGGATGAGCCAGCATTGCAGGCGCATGTACGACAGTCTCTGGCAGGCTATAAGTCGCCCAAGCGAATTTTACAGATAGATAATCTTGGCCGCGCCAGTAATGGTAAGGCTGACTATAAGGGCATTACCGCTTTTGCCTGTAAGGCCCTGGGGCTGGAATAAGCTCTGGTAGGAAATCTGGTCCGGTGTCTGCCAGATGCCGGCCATTCTCCGGCACGTTACTGCAACCGTTGTAACACAACAATAATAGAGGATAAGTCAGCATGGAAAACTTGTTTGATCTGACGGGTAAGGTGGCAGTGATCACCGGCTCGACCAAAGGTATCGGAAAATCCATTGCGGAGCAGATGGCGGCTCACGGCGCCACTGTCGTGGTATCCAGCCGTAAAAGCGATGCCTGCGATGAGGTCGCTGCCGGGATTAATGAGATGGTCGCAGGCGGCGCCGGTCGGGCAGTGCCTGTTCCCTGTAATATCGGTGACAAGGATCAGTTACAGCGACTGGTGGATGAAACCCGTGCACAACTGGGGCAGATAGATATTCTGGTCTGCAATGCCGCGGTAAATCCTTTCTATGGTTCCATGGCAGATATTCCTGACACGGCATTCGACAAAATCCTGGATTCAAATATCAAATCCAATCACTGGTTGTGTCAGATGGTGATACCGGAAATGGTTGAACGAAAAGATGGTGTGATCATTATCATTTCCTCTATTGGTGGGCTGCGTGGTAGCCCGGTGCTTGGCACGTATGCCATTTCCAAAGCCGCAGATATGCAACTGGCGCGCAATATTGCAACTGAATATGGTGCGCACAATATCCGGGCCAATGCGATTGCCCCGGGACTGATCCGCACAGACTTTGCCAAAGCGCTCTGGGACAATCCTGAAACGCTGAAAAACTCCACAGCCTCAGCGGCCTTACGTCGTATTGGTGAGCCCGAAGAGATCGGGGGTGCAGCGGTGTTCCTGGCATCGAGGGCTGGCAGCTTTATGACAGGCCAGACACTGGTAATCGACGGGGGCCGCGCCTAGCGCCTTTGGTTCCGCGACCTCAGGTGCGGGCAGATGTTCAGAAATGGGTGAAAACCGCTGGAAATTTGGTGAATTGATTTCTCAGCTTGTCAGTCTAAGCTGTTGAAATGTAGAAAACTAACTGGATAGCAGTTAGTATTGTCAGCCTTGTTATAGCGGAAATCGTCACGTGCAAAGAAGGGATTTTCTGAAGATCTTTTCAGCCGGATCAGTTGCGGCACTCAGCACTCAACTGATCTGGCGCCCAGGGGCAAATGCCGAAGTGGTGTTGCTGGAAGACATCAATGCCTCGCCCCGTGAGCTGGCAAAATCCATTCAATACATGACCACACCGCCACCAGACATTCATGCCTGGCTGGAAGACTTTGCTCAGCATGAGGTTGTGGCTTCAACAACACCTGCACCGAATATGTCGCAGTATCTTGAAAAGATGCGCGACTTCGACAGTCATGACAGCAAGGATGTCATGCTGGAACCCGAGCGTTATCCGCTGCTGGTAAATACTTTCAAACGCCTGGACCGGGTTCAGAACCTGGTCGGTCACGGCAATTTCAATATTGTTTCCTTTGACGAGATGGTCAGTTATGGAAAGCAGTACGCCAGTGTAGGTGAATTCACGCCGCAGGAGCTGGCGTTTATTGATGAGTTGTTCTCAGAAGAAGCCAGCCGATATGGATTCTTTGGTGAGAAGGTGACTGCCAGACTGACGGAAAAAGTCTCAGATAAAGACCGGGTCAAGGTTCGCGGAACCGGTCATTTCCTGTTTCGCGGCGATTCCGAGACGTTTTACCAGAAGCTGCGCAAGGATATGGGCAGCAGTATCGTACTGACCTCTGGCATCCGTTCTGTCGTGAAGCAAACCCATCTGTTCCTGGCTAAAACCATTCAGTCCAAGGGTAACCTTTCCCGCGCGTCAAGAAGTCTTGCGCCGCCGGGTCACTCATTCCATGGCGTCGGCGATTTTGATGTTGGTAAAGTGGGTTTCGGGTCCAGAAACTTCACGGCGGATTTCGCTGAGACTCCGGAGTTCAAGAAACTCGTGGATCTGGGTTACGTCAATATCCGTTATCCGAAGAACAACCTGTTGGGGGTGCGCTATGAACCCTGGCATATCAAGGTTGTCTGACGGTTCTGTAGTCCTCAGCTCTGGGTAATTGTCCCGATAATTCCGCTCAGGCCGCTGATCAGCAGTGCGACCGCGCTGATTTGCAGCAGTATGCCAGAAACCCGGGTGCGGACCGGCTGGTCCCTGTGGTTCAGGTTGGCAAGACCGCTGACATCACCTGCCAGAAAAGCCAGCCGGCTCCGGTCCAGCTCATGCAGCGACTGGATGTAAGACGAACGGAAGTTCATCAGATCGTAACCATGGCTGCCCAGTATCACGCCGGCCCAGCAATAGAAAATTTCCCACAGCAGACCGGGTGAAGTGGTTAGCCAACCCGACAGCAATATAAGCCAGGCTACCGGGAGCTGACTGAAATCAAACAGCCCTGTGACCACGCGAAAATCCTGCAGCCAGGGGCGTGGCAATTGATGGGCCACCCGCAGGTGGAGGGTCGGGAAGTACAGCAGGTAGGCCACGACAGCCAGGCAGAACAATAACAGCCAGACCTGGGACAAATGCGCTGAAAAGCCGACGGAGTGGGGTGCGTACATTGTCAGCGCCGAGGCGGCCAGCATCACAGTGATACCGAGTGACACCAGGGTCAGCGCCATAATGCTTAAGGAGTTGAGGCGGGACGCACCGAGGCTCAGGTCTTCTCCGACGAAAAAAAGCATGCCCAGCAGCGCACCTGTCAGCACCAGGATCAGCGACAGATTGAACAACAGTTCTGCCGGCTTTCCGATGCTGAGATCGACAGTGGCTATGCTGTAGACAAAAGGAGCCAGTACCAGTGCCGCACCCAGCAGGGCCTGCCACAGGTTGAGTGGATTTGAAGTTTCACCCAGCGACATCTGCCCGCGAATCATCGAGATCTGACCGATGCTTAATCCGGTGACAGCGGCCAGTTCATATTCAGAATTGATCGGTGCAACCTGCTCACGATACTGGATAATCCGTGCTGCTCTTTTGGGGCCAATATGCTTCAGGTGCTGAAGTTGGTCTGAAGTTGCCTGATTGATATTAATCAGCGAAGATGCCACAACTCATCGGATACCGGTCTGCCAGAAAGCGCTAATCATACGCATCAGCCGGGTAAAAAACGACAAGGGAGAATCGGCTTGGAAACTAAATGGTGGAGTAAACTTCTGGCTTTTTGCGGTGTGCTGGCGGCTCTGCTGCTACTGGCGGCGCCGATGCTCTACAAGTTCGGTATCAGCGAACTGCGCCCCGTTTTCACTCTGCTGATGGTTGCCATGGTACTTGCCGTGCTGGTAATTGTCGCTGGACTGGTGGCACTCTTCATAGCTATTCGCAAAGGTCTGGTCAGTGACCGGAATCTGTCTGCTATCGGTCTGGTAATCGCACTGGTACCAGTCATTGTGCTGGCTCCTTCGCTGATGAAGGGCAGGTCAGTACCGCCGATTCACGATATCACCACCGATACGGCTAATCCTCCGTTGTATGAGCGGGCGGTAGAATTGCGGGCCAGCGCGCTGAATGATCTGGTGTATGGTTCAGAAGTTGGTTCGCCCGGAAAGCTGGCTGCCATGCAACAGGCAGCGTATCCCGATCTCCATCCTCTGACGTCCGGCCTTAGTGTGCCAGAGGCGGTCGCGAGGGCGGCGCAAGTGCTCACGTCTATGGGACTTGAGGTCGTCAATGAAGACGCTGAGAACGGCAGGGTAGAGGCGGTCGCGACCACTTTCTGGTTCGGTTTTAAAGATGATGTGGTCGTCAGGGTCCGGGCGACTGACAGTGGTACCCGCATTGATGTGCGGTCAGTATCCCGTGTGGGGCAGAGTGATCTGGGTGCGAATGCTGCACGAATCTCGCAGTTTCTCGCTGCCTTCTGACAGGGTAAATTTATTTCACCCTGTCTGAGTAGCAGGCAGGGCGCTGCATAATCCAGACGCCGCGCCGTCTGCAGAAACTGCGCTTCGCGAGCTCAGAGTCCCAGCTTCTTTGAGATCAGATCATTAACCTGCTGCGGATTAGCCTTGCCACCGGTTTCTTTCATCACCTGACCAACGAAGAAACCCATTAGCTTGCCTTTGCCTTCCCGCAGTTGCTCCACCTGTTTCGGGTTAGCAGCGATAATCGCGTCAATGACCGGTTCGAGGGATCCGGAGTCGGAAACCTGCACCAGACCTTCCGCTTCGATATAGCTGTCAGGATCACTTGCGGCGCCAGACCACAGAGCCTCGAAGACAGTTTTAGCGATTTTTCCGGAGATCCTGCCTTCCCGGATCCGGGCGATCAGGGTGCCCAGCGCCGCTGGAGTAATCGGCGCATCGGAAATCTCCACGCCGTCTTTATTCAGCTGCCCCAGCAGTTCCACACGTACCCAGTTAGAGGCCAGTTTGGCGTCCCCGCTGAGTTCAACTACCTGCTCGAAGTAGCTGGCTAACTGCCGTTCTGACGAAAGCACACGGGCGTCGGCCTCCGGCAGCTCAAACTCGCTGACATATCTGGCTGCTTTCGCGGCTGGCAACTCAGGCATTTGTTCCCGCACTTGCTGAATGTAGGCTTCGTCGATTTCTACCGGAAGCAAATCCGGCTCTGGAAAATAGCGGTAGTCAGTTGCGGTTTCCTTGCTGCGCATCGGGCGCGTTTCGTCTTTGTCCGGATCGTAAAGCCGGGTTTCCTGTATGACCCGGCCGCCCGATTCAATCACCCGAATCTGACGTTCAATCTCGTGGTTGATCGCCCGTTCCAGAAAACGGAAGGAGTTGACGTTCTTGGTCTCGGTGCGGGTACCCAGCTCTGTGCTCCCCTTAGGCCTGACTGAGACGTTCGCATCGCAGCGCAGTGAACCCTGGGACATGTCCCCGTCTGACACTCCCAGAAAGGTGACCAGCTGATGAATGTACCTGGCGTAGGCAACTGCTTCTTCCGCTGAGGACATGTCCGGTTCAGAAACGATTTCAAGCAGAGGGGTACCTGCCCGGTTCAGATCGATTCCGGTTTGACCGTGGAAGTCTTCGTGGAGAGATTTGCCGGCATCTTCTTCAAGGTGGGCACGGGTCACACGGATGGTTTTCTGGCTGCTATCTTCAAGGGTGATATCGACTGTGCCGCCCATAACTATCGGGGCTTCGAGTTGGGTGATCTGATAACCTTTAGGCAGGTCGGGGTAGAAATAGTTTTTACGGTCAAAAACAGAGGTCAGGCCAATTGTGGCACCGATACCAAGGCCAAAAGCAACGGCCTTCCGGTAAACCTCTTGGTTAACCACAGGCAGTACACCAGGGAAACCCAGATCAATCGCGCAGGCCTGAGTATTGGGCGCTGCTCCGAACTGAGTGCTTGCACCGGAGAAGATTTTTGAGCGGGTACTCAGCTGAGTGTGGATTTCCAACCCAATGACAGCCTCCCAGTTGCTGTCTGCAAAGTCAGTCATGGTTTGCCTCCTGTTCAAGCGCCGGTCCCTGACGATGCCAGTCAGTCACCTGTTGGTAACGATGGGCAATATTCAGTAAACCTGCTTCATCCAGATGGCGGCCGATCAACTGCATGCCAATGGGTAAGCCACCTGTAAAACCAGCAGGTATTGATATCGCCGGCAGACCTGCAAGATTAACGGCGATGGTATAGATATCCTGCAGATACATGGCGACCTGATCGTCAACCATCTCGCCGATAGCAAATGCCGGGCCGGGTGTGGTGGGCCCCAGAATATAGTCGACCTGTTGGAATGCCTGCAGAAAATCTTCCTTGATAAGCCGCCGGATCTGCTGCGCCTTACGGTAATAGGCGTCGTAGTAGCCCGCAGACAGGGCAAAGCTACCCACCATTATCCGGCTTTTAACTTCTTTACCGAAACCCTCTGCACGGCTGCGTTTATACAAATCATCAATGTCTGCAGGATTATCGCACCGGTGTCCGAAACGTACCCCGTCGTAGCGCGACAGGTTGGCGGATGCCTCTGCAGGCGCAATGATGTAGTAGGCAGGAATCGCGTGGTCAGCCATTGTCAGTTCTACGTCGACCAGCGTCGCGCCCAGCGCTTCCAGTTGTTTAGCAGCGCTCATCACCGCAGCCTCAACGGCCGGATTCAGTCCTGCATTGAAATAGGTCCGGCATATGCCAATTTTTTTGCCGCTGATGTCTGCCGTCAGCAAGCTGGTGAAATCCGGCCCGGCATCCATGACAGAGGTTGAGTCCCGTTCGTCAAAACCGGCCATGGCCTCCAGCAAGTGTGCGGCATCTTCAGCACTGCGCCCCATGGCACCCGCCTGATCCAGGCTTGAGGCATAGGCAATAATGCCCCAGCGAGAGACCCGGCCATAGGTGGGTTTGATACCTGTGATGCCGCAAAACGCGGCGGGTTGCCTGATTGAACCTCCGGTATCTGTCCCAGTTGCGACAGTGCAGAGTCGTGCGGCCACTGTTGCTGCCGATCCGCCGGATGAACCACCTGGTACACAGTCCGGTGACCATGGGTTTTTTACAGCGCCGTAGAAACTGTTCTCATTGGAAGAGCCCATGGCGAACTCATCCATATTAGTTTTGCCGAGCACCACTGCGCCGGCAGCCGTCAGCTTTTCCACCACCGTGGCGCTGTAGGGCGGAATAAAATTGTCGAGCATTCTGGAGCCCGCCGAGGTACGGATACCCTGGGTACAGAAAATGTCCTTGTGGGCAATGGGTATGCCTGCCAGGGGCCCTGCGTGACCTACGGCGCGCAGGGCATCCTGCTCCGCTGCGGCTGCAAGGGCTGTGTCCTGGCACACAGTAATGTAACTGTTCAGCGCCGGGTCCAGCCGTTCGATACGGCTGAGATAATGCCGGGTCAGTTCTGTGGCGCTGAACTCTCCTGCGGCAAGGCCGGTGAGTTGTTCGGTGAGAGACAGTTCGTGCAGTTCGCTCATGATTTACTCCACCACTCTCGGCACCAGATACAGACCATCTTCAGTTTCCGGCGCAATAGCCTGAAAGGCTTCACGCTGATTGGTCTCTGTCACCACATCAGGGCGCAGCCGCTGGGTCGCATCCAGAGGATTCGACATGGGCGCCACACCCTGAGTATCAATGGCTTGCATGCGCCCGGCCAGATCCAGCACCTGAGTCATACCCTGGGCATAATTCTCAAGATCCGCCGGATCAATTTTCAGTTGGGAAAGTTCGGCTACGGTCTGAATGACTTCGTGATCAACTTTCATGGTTATGCACCCTTTATCCGGAGTTGCTGGGGGTCAGTTAAGGCGAGGAATGCTAATGAGGTTTGGCGCTGACTGCAACCTGCAGTTGGCCGTCCCGGGGGCTGCTGAAGTCTGGTGTGCAGGGTCCTGGCGCGTCTGTTCCAGCGACCCGGGCGGTAATTATTCAAAACTGACCCCATTTCCATCGTCAACAATGGAAGTCTCTCAATTTTGTGTCATAAATCAGTACCTTAGTTGTTCTATTTCTTTAAGAAATGATAGAGTTAGCGTTGTTTTTGAATCTAATTCTTAAGGTGCCCTCAGTTCGAAGGAAACGGGCAGTCATCTCACCACCTTGACAGAGGTCCTCTCCGGCCATGTTTAAACGATTAAGGGGCATGTTCTCCAGCGATCTCTCTATAGATCTTGGAACTGCGAATACGCTGATCTATGTTCGCGAGCAGGGAATTGTGCTCAATGAACCCTCCGTGGTTGCCATCCGAAACAACAACAACCAGAAAAGTGTTGCCGCAGTCGGCATTGACGCCAAACGTATGCTGGGCAGGACGCCCGGTAACATTACCGCCATCCGTCCACTGAAGGATGGCGTGATTGCAGATTTTCAGGTCACCGAAAAGATGCTTCAGCATTTCATCAAGAAAGTACATGAGAACAGTATTATCCGGCCCAGTCCCCGGGTGCTGGTTTGCGTTCCCTGCCAGTCTACGGAAGTGGAACGACGGGCTATTCGCGAATCCTGTATGAGTGCTGGTGCCAGAGATGTGCGCCTTATCGAAGAGCCCATGGCTGCCGCCATAGGCGCCGGGCTGCCAGTTCACGAGGCTGTCGGCACCATGGTCGTGGATATTGGTGGTGGTACCACTGAAATCGCCGTCATCTCGCTGAATGGCGTGGTTTATGCGCAGTCAGTACGGGTGGGTGGTGACCGCTTTGATGAAAGCATCACTACCTATGTTCGCCGGACTCAGGGCAGTCTGATCGGTGATGCCACTGCAGAGAGAATCAAGCAGGAAATTGGTACGGCGTTTCCCTGCCCTGAAGTACGGGAAATTGATGTGCGCGGGCGCAACCTTGCTGAGGGTGTGCCCCGCAGTTTCACCCTTAACAGTAATGAAATTCTTGAAGCATTACAGGAACCCCTTTCTGTGATTGTTCAGGCGGTAAAAGGCGCACTGGAACAAACCCCACCGGAACTGGCTTCAGATATCGCTGAAAGCGGGCTGGTACTGACAGGCGGCGGGTCGCTGCTGCGTGGGCTTGATCAGTTACTTTCCAACGAGACCGGGTTGCCGGTAATCGTTGCTGAAGACCCCCTGACGTGCGTGGCAAGGGGAGGCGGACGAGCGCTTGAGATTATGGATGACCGGGGAGACAGCGACCTGTTGTCGATCCAGTAAGCGCCAGTGTGTCAATGACTGCGGTTTAACTACGGCTGACCGGGACCTGACCCATTAAATCTCTATTTCTTGAAGAAACGACAATAGGGTACAAGATGCTTGCACTCAGCATCTTATCCCTGATTCTGATGGCCGTTGATCAGAAGTCAGAATTGCTCGACGATGTTCGTGCAGCTCTGGTTGTTGTTGTCACACCGGTTACTGTCATTGCTGACTATCCTTCCCGCACTGCCGAAGGTATGCAGTCGATGTTTGCTACCCGGGGAGATATGCGCGAGCGCATTACCCAGCTTGAAGCGGAATTGCTGTTGCTGAAAGCCAAGACCGAGAAAATGGCTGCGCTGACGGCAGAGAATAATCGCCTTCGGGATTTGCTGGGTAGTGCGGCTAAGTTGCAGGATAACGTGCTGGTAGCCGAGCTGATCGGCGTTGATCCTGACCCTGAAAAGCATGAAGTTATCATCGACAAGGGCACCACCTCCGGTGTGTTTGTGGGTCAGCCGTTGCTGGATGCTCAGGGTTTGATGGGCCAGGTAATCGAGACCAGCCCTTACAGCAGTCGCGTGCTGCTGGTAAGTGATCAGTCCCACGCCGTGCCGGTACAGGTAACCCGCAGTAATCTGCGCCTCATTGCCCAGGGCTCCGGGGTTACCAGGCAACTGGAACTAATGCATGTTCAGGATACTGCGGATATTCAGGTAGGGGATCTGCTGGTGAGTTCCGGTCTTGGCGACCGGTTTCCGGTAGGTTACCCGGTTGGCGTGGTGAACAAAGTCGAGCACGTCCCTGGTAAGCCCTTCGCAACAGTCACAGCGACGCCCAGCGCCTCATTGATCCGCAGTCGCCACGTTCTGCTGGTGTTTACCGAGGAGCAGCTGCGGGAGCCTCTGGCTGGCAATGGAAGGGATTCCTGATGCGAGCCAACAGCCTGTGGATAATTGTGCTGAGCTTCTTTGTGGCACTGGTACTGCAGGTGTTGCCGATGCCGGACCTGTTGCCGATGGAGACCGGTTACCTGCGGCCTCACTGGGTGGCGCTGGTGCTGATTTACTGGATTATTGCGCTGCCACACCGAATCGGGCTGATTATCGCCTGGTTGCTGGGTTTGCTGATGGATGTGTTGCTGGGGTCGCTGCTGGGTCAGCATGCCATAGCGCTGATTATCGTGGCCTATATTGCGTCCAGTCTTTACCAGCGTCTGCGAATGTTTGCCGTCTGGCAGCAAAGTCTGATCGTGTTCGGTATCATCGGTATCGACAGGCTGGTGAATTTCTGGATTCAGAGCATTGTCGGGCAGTCAGAATGGAGTTCCTGGTATCTGTTGTCGCCCTTCGTCAGCGCCCTGGTCTGGCCATGGATATTCCTCGTTTTGCGTTACATGCGCAGGCTGTTTAATGTAACCTGAAGGCTTCGGAAAAGGGGGACCCTGAAGACCTCTGCGCGAGGCTTCATTTCACAGCATGTTCAAACTTATTCTGGCTTCCGGTTCGCCCAGAAGGGCCAGTCTTTTGCAGCAAATAAACCTTGGCTTCGACATCATCCGACCGGATATTGATGAATCGGTGCAATCCGGTGAGTCACCCGTCGACTACGTCGCCAGAATGTCTGAGGGTAAGCTGGCAAGCGCACTTGAAATGACTGGCCCGGTACCGCAAACCCTGGTGCTGTGTGCAGATACCATCGTCGAACTGGATGGCGAGATTCTGCTCAAACCGGAAAGTGAAGCCCATGCCACCGATATGCTGATGCGCATGTCGGGGCGCACACATCTGGTCTGGACATCGGTCTCATTAGGCGATGCGCAGAGGCGCAGACGTGAGACTTTTTTGGTTGACACTCAGGTCACCTTTCGCGAAATCACCAGTGACGAGTGCCGTGCCTACTGGGCGACGGGCGAGCCGGCAGACAAGTCCGGTTCATATGGGATTCAGGGGATCGGCGCTATATTTGTTGCTTCAATTCAGGGAAGCAGCAGTAATGTTGCTGGCCTGCCGTTGATGGAAACGGCACGCTGGCTTAGGGAATTTGGCATAGACTGTCTGGCAATGGCCAGCGGTAATTGATTGACTCGGGAATGCGACCAGCATGGCTGAAGAAATAATAATAAGCGTTTCACCACTGGAAACGCGGGTAGCCGTCGTTGAGATGGGATTGCTGCAGGAATTGTATATTGAGCGTTCTCATACCCGGGTAACGGTTGGCAATATTTATAAAGGCCGGGTCGAACGGGTTCTGCCAGGTATGCAAAGCGCATTTGTTGACATAGGCCATCAGCGAGCGGCGTTCCTGCATATCACAGACATTGTGGATACGCAGTTCCGTTTTGATGATGAAACCCGTCCGCCGGACTTTCAGTACCCACCGATCCAGCAGGTTCTGCGGGAAGGTCAGGAATTACTGGTACAGGTGACCAAGGAGCCCATCAACAAGAAAGGGGCAAGAGCGACTACCAGTATCTCTATCGCTTCGCGCTTTCTGGTTTATATGCCGCGAAACAATCATTTGGGTATCTCCCAGCGAATCGAAGATGAGGCAGAGCGGGAAAGGCTCAAGGGCATTCTGGAAGGGATACATCCTGAGGATGCCACCGATGGCTTCATCGCCCGTACTGCCTGTGAAGGGATCGATGTGAAGCATATCGAGCGGGATGCCTATTTGCTGCGCAGCCTGTGGAAATCCGTGTCTGCCAGATCGCGGGCCGCGTCTGTTCCGTCCATGGCTTATGAAGACCTGCCCATGCACTTGCGGGCCATGCGCGACATTATCAATGAGAACACCGAGGCTATTCTGGTCGATAATAAAGATGTCTTTGGTGCGATGGGGCGTTTTCTGAACGACTTTATTCCGGAAAAAGCCGCCTGTCTGAAACTGGTATCGCTGGCGGTCCCTATCTTTGACTCCTATAACCTGGAAGACCAGATCGAAACCGCTCTGGACAAAACGGTGCCCCTGAAAAGTGGCGGCTATCTGGTGATTGATCAGACCGAGGCCATGACCACTATTGATGTCAACACCGGCGGATACGTAGGACGAAAAGACGTTGAAGAGACCGTTTACCGGACGAATCTGGATGCTGCTGCGACCATCCCGAGGCAACTGAAATTGCGCAATATCGGTGGCATAGTCATCATTGATTTCATTGATATGGTCAATGAAGAGCATAAGCGGCAGGTATTACGCACCCTCGAAAAGGGGCAACAGAATGATCGTGTGAAATGGAACATCTCAGAGATATCTGAACTGGGGTTGGTGGAACTGACCAGAAAGCGCACCCAACAGAGTTTGCTGAAGGTGATGTGCGCGCCCTGTCCCACCTGTGAAGGAAAGGGCTTCGTGAAGACTGCTGAAACCGTCTGTCTGGAAATCTACCGGGAGATTCAGCGAAAGGCCACCCGGGTTATGGGTAAGGAATGCATGATTATGGCGGCTCAGCCAGTGATCGACCGGCTGCTGGATGAAGATGCTATCTGTGTCGCTGAACTGTCGAGAGCACTGGAGTGCGATATCAAATTACAGGTTGAGGCCAGCTACACTCAGGAACAGTTTGATGTGGTGCTGCCCGCCCGATAGCAATTATTATGGTGCGAAAAACCCGCAGATTTTTAGTCAACCTGGCAGAGGTCAGCATTCTTGTCTGTCTCGTTCTGGCGGCCGCCTATGTGACGATGGGCCGTATCCTGCTGGGCTCGGCTGATCAGTTCCGGGATGAAATAGAAGCGTCCTTAAGTGCTGCACTGAATCTGCCAGTACACATCGGTTCCATTGGTGGAGACTGGATCTATCTTGATCCCCGTATTGAAGTGGGGAAATTCAGTATCGGTAATCCTGATGAACCAGCGGTTACCCTCGGGCTTGTCACGCTGAAAGTTGACTCAGTAAAAAGTTTCCAGAAGCGTACGCTGATCGTCACTGAGCTGACCGTTGATGGTGTCGAGCTGGTGCTGTTGCAGAATGACAATGGTAGCTGGACGGTGGAAGGAATTCCCAGCTCTGACAAGGCAGTGAATCTGTCACCAGTTCTGGATTCCTTGCCTTTTCTTGATGTAGTGACCCTGCAGGGGGTCGATATCGATGTGCTGAGCGAACGTGCCAGCTACAAGATTACTACCGATGCGGACGATCCCTTCGCCCTGGTCAATGAGCGCGGCGTGCGCTCTATGTCGTGGCCACTGAAAGTGGAACGGCTGGATGGTGAGTATTATCAGGATAAGCTTCAGATACTGGGTGAATATCAGGGCGATCCACGGGACCCGGCGTCATTTCTCGCAGAACTCTACCTGCAGATTCCGTCCATTGAGGCTGCTGACCTTCTGCCCTGGATTGAGACCGAAGATGTGGTGCTCTATTCCCTGGACTTTGCAGGAGAGTTCTGGCTGACATTTTCCTCTCGCGGAGTGGAATTCTATGGTTCGACCAGTACCCGGAGGGTTGAGGCCGTCGTAAAGGGTGCAGAAACCCGTCTGGCAGAAAATATTGAATCTGAGTTTGTGTGTGCGGGTTCATCGGTCAGCGATCTGCAGTTCCAGTTCTCCCGCCTCGGGGGGCAGATAGCCGGGCAGCCCTGGGAACTCGGTGGTACCCGCCTGGCACTTCGTCGCAACGCTGACGGATTGCATCTGGGAGCCTTTATCCCGGAGTTGTCGGTCACCGGTGCCACAGCCACCCTGACCAGTCTTGCTGATCAGACGGGGTTGCTTGGTAAAAACACCGGTAATGTCCTGCAGAGCCTTGATCCTGCCGGGAGACTCAGTGACGTTCACTTCAGTCTCAGTAAAGCGACCGATGAGCCGGCACAGATCCGCCTGGTTGCAGCGCTGGATGATGTTTCGGTGCAGCCCTATCTGGGTTCACCGGGTGTGAGTTCGGTCAGCGGACTGTTGTCTGCTGCGCCGGATTACGGCTATCTGGATCTGCATAATCAGGCACCATTCAGCATGTATTTTGCCGGCATGTTTGATGAACCCTGGCCCTTCGATTTTGCCTCAACTCGTATTCATTACCGCTATCAACCAGGTTACCTGCAACTGTGGAGTGACCTGATCAAAGCAGGTGTTGGCGATTTGCGTGCTGCTGGCAGATTTAATATCAATCTGCCTTCGGAACGGTCTAATCACACCTGGGGATTTGAAATAGGGGTTCAGAACGCCGACCTCACAAGCGCCGGCAAATATCTGCCGTTGGTAATGACCGGGGAGCTGCGTGGCTGGCTTGGTGATGCAATTACCAGAGGTTATGCCAGTGATGCTGGTCTGTTGTTTCATGGCTCATTGTTTCGTGATGCGCCGAAAATTCGTAAGGTGCATGAGCTCTTTTTCAGGGTCTCTGATACCAGCCTGGCCTACCATCCTGACTGGCCACCACTGACTGAACTGGTCGCGGACATCTACATCAATAACACGGTGATTAACTCCACAGGTGCGCGCGGGCGCGTATTTGACAGTCTGATTCCATCGGCTAACGTCACGGTACCGGTTTCCGCCGAAGGCGCTGCGGACACGATTCTGGTGGACGGCCGGCTGGAAGGACCGTTTACAGATGGTCTGCGTTTGTTGACAGACACGCCCGTTCGGGACCTGACCCGGAATATAGCGGCAGACTGGACAGGCAGTGGATTAATGACGGGTGACATAGAGCTTAATATTCCTGTTGGGGCCAGAACCGGTGAAGCGGTAAATGTTGATGCCGTTGCAAGGTTTGATGGGGCAGCAGTCACGATGCCTGCGTACAATCTGAATTTCACGGGATTGCAGGGGCAATTACGTTATCAGACCAGCACCGGGCTGAATGCACAGGCTCTGGGCGCCGAACTTTTTGGGCAGCCAGTTAACATCGATATGGCGACGATTCTGAACGAAGCGCTGGTGCCGGAAGAAATTCAGGTCCGCTCAAGAGGTGGTGTCAGTGCCAGTGACCTGCAGGCCTGGTCTGGGCAAGTGCTGCTGACACAGGCTCACGGGCTCATCGATTATGATGCCCTGTTGCATGTTCCGCTTGGTGAAGACGGTAATCCGGTTTTCATTGAAGCCCGTTCAGATCTGCTGGGTGTCCATCTGGATCTGCCGGCGCCAATGGGGAAAGACGCGGACAGCGCGAAACATCTGAATTACCGGCAGACCTTCCTGCCAGACGGACAGGAGATTGATCTGCAGCTGGGCGATCATACCCGGGCGTTACTGAGGACTGTGGGCGGCGAGCTCACAGGTGGGCGCATACACTTCGGCGATTCGCCGCTTGGTGCGGTGGCGTTCGATAAGGTTCGCGTGACCGGCGCAATTGACCAGGTCAATTATTCGGAATGGGAATCTCTGACGAGTTTGCTGGCGCGCAGGGCTGAACTTGATCTTGAAAGTGAGCTGGCCGGTACACTTGATGGAATTACCGTGCAGATCAGTCAGCTCAATGCGTTCGGAGTTTCGCTTGAGGATGTGAAGACGGTTATTGACCGGGCAGATAACGCCTGGCATATCGGTCTGGAAAACCAGATGTTAGCCGGACTGATTGTTATGCCCGACGATGATGCCAGTGCGCTGGACGTGAAGCTGGATTATCTTCGTTTGCCTGAAGGCGAAGAGGGTGGGCCTGACCCGCTGGGTGAGACGAAGCCAGCGGACATCGCTGCACTGCAGTTCTCGGTAAAGCAGTTGATGATCGGGGAAACTGATTACGGTAGCTGGCAGTTTGATTATCAGTCTGATCCACAGGGTGGACTAATCTCAAACCTGTTGTTCAGTGCCCGTGGCCTTGAGGTGACGGAGCCGGCCACTGTGCACTGGATTGTGGGGCCCCAGCAAACCATTACCCGTTTCCGGGGTACCGTAGGTGTACCGGATATGGCCAGTGCCCTGCAGCTCTGGGGGTATGCGTCGAGTATTGAGGGCAAGAACTTTAATTTTCAGACGGAACTTAACTGGCCTGGTTCTCCGGCTATGATCGACCTTGATGCCTTAGGTGGGACTATTGCCTTGCAGGAAGGTAAGGGCCGTTTTGTGCAGGCCAACGCCAGTACCGGGCCACTGAAGTTGATTGGCATTTTTGATTTTGCGTCTTTAATGCGGCGCTTTCAGTTCGATTTTTCTGACGTGGTAGATTCAGGTTTTTCCTTTTCAAAGATTAAAGGCAAGGCTCGTTTCAATAAAGGCGTTGTAGATGTCGTCGATACCTTCGTGATTGAAGGCGCCGGCAGCATTGTGAGCGCGGGTGGAACGGTCGATCTTAATACCCGGATCCTCGACAATGATCTGATTGTTACCCTGCCTGTGGGGCGTAATTTGCCCTGGTATGCCGCTTACTCTGCCCTTAGCAATCCGTTATTAGGGGCGGGTGTGCTGCTGGCACAGAGAGTCTTTAAGAACCAGATCAATCAGATGAGCAGTGCCAAGTACAAAGTCTCGGGTACGCTCGACGAGCCAGAGATTAAGTTTGTTTCCCTGTTCAACGATAAGGTCAGGGAAGCAGCCGATGAAACCGGGTCTGCAGAATCAGACGCTGCAGAGGAAACCGCGACCAAACCAGAGCCAGTACCATGACACGAATAGCACTGATTCAGATGGTAAGCAGTCAGCAGCAGCACCAGAGTCTTGAACGGGCCTCTGAGCTTATTCATTCGGTTCCTGACGATGTTGAAGCGATCTTCCTGCCAGAGAATTTTTCTGCACTGGCAGCTGCAGATCCGCGGCAACTGGGAGAGGCAGAATCTCGCCCTGATGGCCCGGTTCAGCGTTTTCTGGCTGCAACCAGCCGCGAATCGGGTAAGTGGATTTTCGGTGGCACGGTGCCTCATGCCTCAAGACCGGACGGGACGCCGGTGCCTGATCAGCGGGTGCGCGCTGCCTCACTGGTGTACACCAGCGCTGGTGAGCTGATCTGCCGCTATGACAAGATTCATATGTTCGATGTGGACGTTTCTGATGCGACCGCAAACTACCGTGAGTCAACCACCTTTGAGCCGGGAGAGGACCTTCAGGTCACAGACTCTCCGCTTGGGCCCATCGGGCTTAGTGTGTGTTACGACATTCGGTTTCCTGAGCTGTATCGTGCACTTGCCCTTCGGGGTGCCACCAGTTTCACCATTCCTTCTGCCTTTACCCGGGTGACCGGCAAGGCTCACTTTGAGTTGTTGATGCGTGCCCGGGCGGTAGAAAATCTCTGCTACACAATTGCTGCCTGTCAGGGTGGCACCCATGATTCGGGTCGCGAAACCTGGGGGCACAGCATGGTTGTTTCGCCCTGGGGAGAAGTTCTGGCGCAGGCTGGTGAAGGCGAAGCTGTCATCTGCGCAGACATTGACCTGCAAGAGGTGGAAAGGCGTCGCAGTCAGATGCCGGTGCATCGGCAGCGCAGGCTTTAAAACCAGCTTACCTCCGTCCGCAAACGGCGGTTCCAGGCTGTGCTACCTGGAGCTGGTTACTATTGTCATTTTGCTTCGCCGCTGATCAGTTGAACTCGAACGACTTCAGATACTGAAACAGCTTTCTGAAATGCACCGGGCTGCCAGTATCTTGTTCCCGTTCCTGTATGGCGTGGCGAACCAGCTGCCGCAGATGTTGCCGGTCGATGTCCGGAATCCCGGTGATGATTTCTGACATCACATCCGGGTCTTCGCTGATCAGCCTTTCACGCCATTGTTCGAGTTTGTGAAAGTGCAGTACGTGTGCTTGTGAGCTGGCATCAAATCGGTCGATAAGCTGCCTGACAGGTTCCGGGTCGAGCTTGCTGATCAGCTTGCCGATATACTGAATCTGCCGTTTCCGTGCATTCCCCTTGGTAATTTTACGGCAAGCCTGTACCGCACTGATGATGTCCGGATAGGGAATGGTCAGCAGATGCTCGTCCGGAAACTCTACCAGTCGGGCACCCATATCACGCATAGACTGCATGTCCCGTTTTTTCTGGGATTTGCTGGGGCGATCGTCCCCGAAATCCAGATCGTCTTCAGGAGTATTGTCTTCCATCATGCGTAAAATACCGTTGCTAGTCCCAGAAATGACATAAAGCCCACTACGTCGGTAATCGTGGTCAGTACCACGGTACCGGCGATGGCCGGATCTATGCCAAGTTTTTTAAGCAGGCCCGGCAGCAGGGCACCGCTGAATGCTGCTGTCACCAGATTGATGATCAGAGCGGTGGCGATGATCAGCCCGAGCAGGAAATCCTGAAATACAGCGGAAGCTGCCGCGGCCACAATCACCGCCCACAGGAGACCGTTCAGTGCGCCGACTGCCAGTTCCCTGTTCATCAGCCAGCGTTGATTGGACTCTACCAACTGTCCCTGCGCCATACTGCGAATCACCAGCGTCAGCGTCTGACTGCCCGCGACACCACCCATAGAAGCGACGATGGGCATCAGTACCGCCAGTGCCACGACCTTGGCTATGGTGTCTTCAAAAATATTAATGACCGCCGAGGCGATGAACGCTGTCAGCAGGTTTGCGCCTAACCACACTGCCCGGCTGCGGGCTGTTTTCATGATGGGGGCGAAAGTATCGTCATCTTCCGTCAGACCGGCCATACTCAGCAATGAATGGTCAGCCTCGTCAATAATTACATCGACGACGTCGTCAATGGTGATGCGCCCGAGCAGCTTGCCGTTAGAGTCGACGACCGGGGCGGAGATCAGGTCATAGCGTTCAAAGTTTGCTGCTACCTCAGAGCGATGCATGTCTGCGTGAATCGGCTCCACATCTGTCAGCATCATTTCCCGCACAGTCAGTGACGGGTCAGAGACCAGCAGCTTGCGAATCGGCAGCAGGCCTATGTATTCGTCATTATTGTTTACCACAAAGACATTGTCGGTCATTGCGGGCAATTCATCATGTCTGCGCAGGTAGCGGAAAACGACATCCAGGGTAACCCTGGCCCGAACACTGATGGTATCTGTGTCCATCAGACCACCAGCTGTGTCCTCGTCATAGCTCAGCAGGCGTTCAACCCTTGACCGGTCCTGAATGTCCATGGATTGCAGGATCTGGTAGGTGATGGCGTCAGGCAGTTGCTGCAGGATGTCTGCGAGGTCATCATCGGCGTCAACCTGCTCCAGCAGCGGTAGCAGCTCTTCAACGGTCTTGTCAGCAAGAAGATCCTGGATGATTTCTTCACTGACGTTCTGGATGATTTCACTCTGGATCGTCTCGGGGACAAGGTTCCAGAGGATGGCGCGTTCCTTGGGTGGTGAACTTTCTAACAGCGCAGCTATGTCAACAGGCTTGAGAATTTCAAGCATGTTGCGAATCTGGTTTGAAGTGCCGGACTCGAACAGTTCGCTCAGCGCCTCACGGGGGCTCTTCATGCTGGATTCTGTGTAGTCCGCCATGTGGTGGTTACCCGCCTTCGCCGAAGAAATCGTCTATCAGGCTCAGTACTGCCTGCAGCGCCTCTGCTTCATCTTCACCTTCAACACGAATAGTGACGGGGGTGCCCAGTGTGGCCTGCAACATCAGCATCGACATGATGCTTTTGCCATTGGCAGCCTGTCCATCCCGGATAACTTCAATCGCTGAACCAAAACGCTGGCAGGTTTCCACCAGTTTAGAAGCCGCGCGCGCATGCAGCCCGAGACGGTTTTTGATCGTAGTGTCCTGCTCGAGCATTAGTGTTGGCCTGTCAGAGAATTTTCTGTCTTTCGAAGTTCCCGATGTCTGATCTGCACGTTCCGCCAGCGACCCTCGAAGTGGTGAAACAACTGATCACTGATGAAGACCGAGCGATGCTGGCCGCCGGTGCAGCCTATGGCAACGGTCATATAGCTGCGGTTGTTTTCTTCAAACCGGGGTAACCATTTCTCCAGATAGCCCTGGATATCATCGCGCATATGGATGACATCCGGCTGCGCCAGCAGGAATGCCTGAACTGGCTGGTCCAGCCCTGTCAGCGCCCGCAGGTTAGGTTTCCAGTGTGGATTAGGCAGGCAACGTACATCAAATACCAGGTCAGCATCCACGGGTACACCGTTTTTGAAAGCGAACGACTGAAATAACAGGGCAAATTCATGCCGGGCTTCGATTACCCGGGTGCGCACAAGATCACGCAGTTCATGAATGGTCAGCGTGGTGGTGTCAATGGACAAATCGGCCATCGATGAAATGGGATCAAGCAGACGGGTTTCCAGATCCAGTGCTTCCCGCAGATCACGGGACTGATCTGAAAGTGGATGCTTGCGCCGGGTTTCACTGAAACGCTTCACCAGCGCTGGACTGGCGGAATCGAGATAGACGACGCGGGTCTGAACTGCAGAGCCGTCAATACTATTGATGATATCGGGAAACCCGGCCAGATCTGAGGCAATGTTCCTGGCATCGATACTGACAGCAATAGTTTTGGTACCTTCTTCCTGACTGATTCGGGCGATCAGTGGCCCGAGCAGTGAGACAGGCAGATTATCGATGCAGTAATACCCCATGTCTTCAAGGACATGGAGTGCGGTACTTTTACCTGATCCTGAGCGACCGCTCAGGATAATCAGAGAAATCATCGTCTGTCTCCAGAATCTGGTCAGTAGAGTTCCTGAGCGGCTGAAAGCCGGAATCAGGCGTCAGGTTTGAATGCTTCAACCATGACATTGTACAGGTCGTCGTTGGTTCTGGCTCTGGTGAGACGCTTCCTGAAATTTTCGTCTTCAAATCTGCCTGCCAGGGCACCAAGTACTTTCAGGTGTTCTTCAACTTCATCTTCAGGTACGAGGATGACAAATAAGGTTGAAACCAACTGATCATCAAAGGCATCGAAGTCCACCGGTTCTTCCAGGGTGAACAGACCACCGGTAATTTTCTGGCAGGCTGGCAAGCGGCAATGTGGAATTGCGATGCCAAAACCCAGTGCTGTTGTGCCGAGCTTTTCCCGGGCAATCAGGTGGTTGTACACATCCTGAGTATCGAGGCTGTCATCGGTCTCAGCTATAAAGATGGCTGCCTTCTCGATTGCCCGTTTCTTACTTGCGGCCTGAATGTTTGCGTGGGTTCGCTCCCTGGTCAGTATGGATTCTATGTTCACAATTCAAGTTACCGCTGGTCAAAGGGTATCAACGAAAACGACGTCCTCGTCAATCTGCCCGGAAAATCAGAATTATATCAACCTTCACTGTACAGTCGATAGAAGGGCAGGCAGATATCTTGGGCGAAAAAAAGGGCCGCGATGGCGGCCCTTTTGTCAGTACGGTTGTTCAGTTATTCACGATGCCGGTGCTTTCTGTCAGTCATCTTGTCTTTTTGCTTGATCAGTTGTCGGTCCAGCTTGTCTGCGAGGCTGTCAATGGCTGCGTACAGGTCCTCTGACTCTGAGTCGGCGTAAATTTCGCCGCCAGTTACATGAATGGTCGCTTCAGCTTTCTGACGCAGTTTCTCTACCGAGAGAATGACATGTGCCTGCGTGATGGAGTCGTTGTGCCTTTCCAGTTTATCCAGCTTCGTCTCTACATAGCTTCGCAGAGAGTCTGTCACGTCCAGATGATGTCCACTGACATTAATTTGCATATATTTGCTCCTTTGGTGATCCGGGCAGCAACCTCTTATTGCTACCCTGATTTAAATGTAGCTGATAAAACCTACAATAAGATTGACATGGATTAACTAATTTCGTTCCCCTTTTCAGCAAGCCTGATCTCCGCGCAGACAAGGCTGTCAGACCAGTTGCTTACGTTCGTTAGAAGGGGGAATCATCAGAGATTCCCGATATTTGGCGATGGTACGCCGGGCAACCTTGATGTCCTGACTGGCCAGCATGCTGGCGATCTTGCTGTCACTGAGAGGTTTCTTGGGATTTTCTTCCGAAACCAGCTTCTTTATCAGGGCCCTGATAGCGGTGGAAGACACTTCACCACCAGCATGGGTACTAACGTGACTGGAGAAAAAATATTTCAGCTCAAACACCCCGGCCGGGGTGTGCATATATTTCTGGGTTGTGACCCTGGAAATGGTTGATTCATGGAGGTCAACTGCCCTCGCGATATCCGACAGAACCAGTGGTTTCATCGCCTGTTCACCGTACTCCAGAAAACCGCGCTGATACTCAACAATCTTTGACGAGACTTTCAGCAGCGTATCGTTGCGCTGCTGCAGGCTTTTGATGAACCAGCGCGCCTCCTGTAAATGACTTTTCAGATAGTTGTTGTCATTGCTGTTATCGGCGCGACGAACCATGGCCGCATAATCCGGATTAACCCGGATTCTCGGTGCCGACTTCGGATTCAGTTCAACGGTCCAGCGACCATTCTTCTTCGATACCAGCACGTCCGGGTCGACATATTCTGTGTTCGATTGGGAGAAGTCTGAGCCCGGCCGTGGATTCAAGGTCTGGATCAGTTCAATAACCTGCTTCAGTTCGTCTTCTTTCAGACGGGTCTTGCGAATCAGGAAAGCATAATCGCGGTTCGCCAGATAGCTGATGTAGTCGCGTACCACTGCGATGGCCTGGCTGCGCCAGGGTGTGGTATCGGGTAGCGCTTTCAGCTGTATCAGCAGACACTCGCGCAGGTCACG
>JAGRIO010000108.1 GCA_020443225.1 Pseudomonadales bacterium | reverse complement strand
ATTGGCGAGCTGCTGGAGCATGGTTTGCTTCATGATAATGTTGAAACAATCCTGGGGCCGGGGCTGAGTCGCTATGCCAGTCAACCCAGCGTTGCGGAAGGCGAACTGAGCTGGCCGACCGCAAAGGTGACATCAGCAGATCACAGTATTCTCCGTGGGGTCGAAGCACCTTTCCAGCAGGAAGGTGGTATACGTGTGGTTGAAGGTAATGCCGGACGAGCGGTCATCAAAGTCTCGGCTGTTGAGCCGGCGCATCGCTCGATATCTGCGCCCGCACGGGTTTTTCAGAGTCAGGATGCCTTTGCCGCCAGTTTTGAAGCAGGTGAACTTAACAGTGATATGGTGGTAGTACTGCCTTTCCAGGGGCCGCAGGCCGTGGGTATGCCAGAGCTTCACAGACTCACGCCCTATCTTGGGGTCATGCAAAACAAGGGCCTTAAGGTGGCCCTGCTGACAGATGGGCGCATGTCAGGTGCTTCCGGAAAAGTACTGGCGGCTATTCATACAACCCCCGAGGCTGTCGCCGCGGGGCCGATTGGACGAATCCGTGATGGCGATCTTATTACCATTGACGCTGAACAGGGTGTGCTTCTGGTGAACGCTGACCTTGAAAGCAGGGCTACCCTGAAGCCGGATTTGTCCTCCAGTCATCACGGAATGGGAAGAGAACTGTTTGAGATTTTCAGACAGAAAGTCGGATCTGCTGAAACGGGAGCGAGTGTTTTCTGATGAATGCTTTAACATTGCTTGAAAACGAAACTATTGTTCCTGTTGTCGTCATCGAAGATGCCGGGAAAGCGACCATGCTGGCACAGACTCTTCTGAGCGCAGGTATCGGGGCTATTGAAATTACCCTGAGGACCGGCGCTGCTCTGGAGGCAATCCGGCAGATCGCAACGCATGTGCCGGAGATCGTGGTTGGTGCTGGCAGCGTCCGCAGACCTGATCAGTTTCAGGAAGTTATTGATGCCGGGGCAAGGTTCGCAGTGAGTCCGGGTGCGACGCATGAAATCCTGGATGCTGCAGATCAGACCGGATTACCTCTGGTACCGGGAGCGGTAACTCCATCAGAGGTGCTTAACCTGCTGCAGCGGGGATACACACTACAGAAGTTTTTTCCTGCTGAACTCGCAGGTGGAATACCCTTTATCAGGGCCCTGAGTGCACCCATTCCGGAGGTCAGCTTCTTTCCTACAGGCGGTATTAATGCCACTCTGGCGGTTGAGTATCTGGCGCTACCCAATGTGCATTGCATCGGCGGCTCATGGTTCGTAGCAGCCGATCTCATCAGCAGTGGTGATTTCGAAACCATAGCCAGATTGTCCTGTGAAGCAGTAGAGATTGCCAATGGAAAAACCAGCTGAAACCACGCTAAGCATCACTGAAGCAGATGCCCTCGTAAGCGGCAGGCACGAAAACGTCTTCGCTGTTCTCGGGCTTCACGACCATCCGGCAGGCAAAGGATTGCTGATTCGTGCTTTCCTGCCCCGGGCTGGTTCGGTGAGCGTCATCGACAGAAAATCGGGCCGAAACCTGGGGACGATGCAACGTGTTCGTCCTGAAGGGTTGTTTGAACTCCACATGCCCCGTCGCAAAAACCGGTTCGCGTATTTTTTTCGCGTTGACAGTACGCAGTATCTTGAAGATCCCTACCGGTTTTCATCCACGCTGAACGAAGACGAATTGTATCTCTTTAATGAGGGTACAGCGGAACATTGCTGGCGCTGGCTTGGCGCTCACAAGTGGACGATTGAGAAGGTTGAGGGTGTCCGGTTCTGCGTCTGGGCGCCTGCGGCACGGCGAGTGTCGGTGGTCGGGGATTTTAACGGCTGGGACGGCCGCCAGCATGTGATGCGAAAACATCCGGCATCAGGTATCTGGGAGATTTTCATTCCCTCTGTCGCAGAGGGAGCGCTTTATAAGTTTGAGATATCCGGGCCTGATGGTGAACTGCTGGACCTGAGATCTGATCCATACGCCCTTTCGATGCAGCACCCGCCCGAAACAGCATCCCGCGTTGTCTATGAGCGAGCCTTTGACTGGAGTGACGGAGACTGGATGCTGCAGCGTTCAGGTAGTCAGACGCTGAATTCACCCGTGTCAATTTATGAAGTGCATCTGGGTTCCTGGCGTCGTCGGCAGCAGGAAGGCAACCGTTACCTCAGCTATAGTGAACTGGCTGCTGAACTGATTCCCTATGTTCAGGAGCTGGGGTTCACGCATTTACAGTTGATGCCGGTCAGTGAATATCCCTTTGATGGGTCCTGGGGATATCAACCGGTAGGAATGTTTGCCCCAACGATTCGGTATGGTACCCCTGATGAGTTCAGAGCGTTTGTGGATGAGTGTCACCGCCACAATATTGGCGTGCTGATAGACTGGGTACCGGGTCACTTTCCAACTGACCCGCATGGACTCGGAAAGTTTGATGGCACCTGTCTGTATGAGCATATGGATGTCAGAAGGGGATTCCATCCGGACTGGAACACACTGATCTACAACTATGGCAGGGGTGAAGTCCTGAGCTTTCTGCTGAGTAATGCCAATTACTGGCTTGAGGAGTTCCACCTTGACGGCATCCGGGTCGATGCTGTCGCCTCAATGCTTTACCTCGACTACAGCAGAAAGGAAGGTGAATGGCTGCCCAACGAACACGGGGGACGGGAGAACCTTGAAGCGATAGCGATGTTGCAGCTGATCAATTCCAAAGTGTACAGGAATCATCCGGGTATCATGATGATCGCAGAGGAGTCGACGGCCTGGCCTGGGGTTTCCAGACCTGTTGATCAGGGTGGTCTGGGGTTCGGGTACAAATGGAACATGGGCTGGATGAATGACTCTGTCGAGTATATGAAGCGAGACCCGGTTCACCGCAGCTACCATCATAATGAAATGACTTTCAGTACGGTTTATGCGTGGGATGAGAACTTCGTCCTGTCGCTGAGTCATGACGAAGTCGTCCATGGTAAGGGGTCACTGCTGGAGAAAATGCCAGGGGATGACTGGCAGAAGTTTGCCAATCTCAGAGCCTATTTTGGTTTCATGTGGGGACATCCGGGTAAGAAACTGATTTTCATGGGGGCGGAATTTGCCCAGCGTCGGGAATGGAACCACGACAGAGAGCTGGACTGGGACCTGCTGGAATCGGCTCAACATCAGGGTATGCAGTTATGGATCAGAGACCTGAACCGACTGTACCGGGAGCTGCCAGCGCTGCATCAGCTTGATCATGCGCCGGCGGGCTTTGAGTGGTTGCAGGTCGATGGTCATCAGGATTCGATTTTTGCGTGGGCGAGAAAGGGGAATGAGGATGATGCACTGGTTGTCGTTGTTGTTAACATGACGCCACAAACTCATCACGGTTACCGACTGGGTGTGCCTGCGGCAGGCTGGTATCAGGAAAGACTCAACTCAGATGCCACCTGCTACGGTGGAAGTGGGGTAGGAAATCTCGGTCAGGTACTGGCAACCGAAGATCCGGCCGATCATCAGCCCTGCTCGCTGGAAATGAGTGTGCCACCGCTCGCCACTGTGTTTTTTGAATTCCGGGGTGGGTAGCTGTGGCTATTGAAGCAGGGTCGCCTCATCTGCCCGGCAGTCATTACGACGGCGAGGGAACGAATTTTGCGCTTTTTTCAGAGCATGCAGAGCGGGTTGAACTCTGCATCTATGATCAACAGGGCAAAACGGAGATTCAGCGTTTTGACCTGCCAGAGAAGTCCCTTGATATCTGGCACGGATACCTGCCAGGCATAGGACCGGGTACCTGTTATGGTTATCGTGTTCACGGTCCTTATGAGCCGCACGCCGGGCACCGTTTCAACCCCCATAAACTACTTCTGGACCCCTATGCCAGGCGACTGCGGGGTGCCTTCCGCTGGACTGACGCACATTTCGGTTTCGATCCGGCTTCCCCGGAACAGGATCTGAGCCTTGACAGCAGGGATAATGCCGACTGGATGCCGAAGGCAGTGGTCACAGAAGCGGTGGATTTCTCCTGTGCCCGGCCGGTTAACCGGGTACGCTGGCACGAGACAGTATTGTACGAGACCCATGTCCGTGGTTTCACAAAGCTACACCCGGAAGTTCCTGAAAATCTGCGTGGCAGTTTTCTGGGTCTGGCGCAGGATAAGGTTATCAGTTACCTGAAATCGCTGGGTGTGACCAGTGTTGAACTGATGCCGGTACAGGCTTTCATTGATGAGTATCATCTTCACAAAAAAGGACTGAGTAATTACTGGGGTTACAATACGTTAGGCTACTTCAGCCCTGAGCCCCGATATCTGGTCAGCGACGACCCGGCAGAGTTCAGAGCCTGTGTTGAACGCTTTCATGATGCCGGACTCGAAGTCATTCTTGATGTGGTCTACAACCATACCTGTGAGGGGAATCATCTGGGCCCCACGATCAGTTTCAAAGGCATTGATAATGCGGCTTACTACCAGCTGTTACCTTCCGACCGGCGCTTCTATGTTAACGACAGTGGCTGCGGCAACACGCTGAACATCAGGCATCCAAGAGTGATGCAGATGGTGCTCGACAGCCTCAGGTACTGGGCCGGTTATATGGGTGTTGATGGCTTCCGGTTTGATCTTGCTACGGCTTCCGGAAGAACCGAGCATGGTTTTCGTCACGATGCCACGTTTTTTCAGGTCATAGCACAGGACCCTGTGCTTTCCTCCAGGAAACTGATTGCAGAACCCTGGGATCTTGGTCCGGGCGGGTATCAACTGGGTCATTTTCCCGGTGCCTGGAGTGAATGGAACGACAGATACAGAGATACAGTGCGCAGATTCTGGCGCGGTGATAAGGGGCAACTTCCTGAACTGGCCCGCAGGCTGCATGGGTCAGGTGATATCTTTGAGCATAGCGGCAGAACTCCCCGCGCCAGTATCAACTACGTCGCCAGTCATGATGGGTTTACACTCAGAGACCTTGTTAGCTACAAAGACAGACATAACGAAGCCAATCTTGAAGGCAATAATGATGGCCACCGTGAGAATCTCAGCGCCAATAATGGTGTGGAAGGAGAGAGCGGGAACGCTGAAACAGACACCAGGCGGTGGCAGCAACAGCGCAATTTTCTCACAACGCTGGTTGTGTCTCAGGGTGTGCCTATGTTGCTTGCCGGTGATGAGTTCGGACGGACTCAGGCGGGTAATAATAATGCCTACTGTCAGGATAATGAAACGAACTGGATTGACTGGAAAAATATCACCTCGTCAGGTCATGAACTCGCTGAGTATACTCGTCAGATTCTGTCGCTGAGGAAAAAGTTCAGAGTTCTGCAGGCTGACAAGTACCGGCATCATCCGTCGGACCCTGCTGACGATAGCATTCAGTGGTTGAACAGCGATGGCCTGCAGATGCGTGAAGAGCACTGGCACGAAGCTGATAATCAGTTTCTCGGCTTTTTACTTGAGCAGAGCGAAGGTGATTCCAGCAGGTTTCTGTTAGTGGTTTTTAATGCCGCTGATGTCGGTCGGGAATTCAGAGTACCGGTGGATCCGGCCTGCGACTGGACCAGAATTTCCGATACCGTGGACCCCGCCATCAAGCATACGCCCGAAGTCATCAGGGCAGGAACACGTCTGAAGATTGAGGCGTCTTCTGTACAAATATTTATTGCTGGCTGATTGCTGGCAACTCAGGAACATCTATGGAACAGAAAATGACATCAGATATCACAGAAGCCCTGCGGCAGCACTTTGAAGTCACCCTTGGCAGGGACGAACTGGAAACTTCTCATTATTACCTGTATCAGGCGCTGGCGCTCACCATAAGAGATCAGATGGTGTCCCGCTGGCGGACTACCCGGCAACGCTACCGGGAGGAGCAGCCACGGCGCATCAGCTATCTTTCTATGGAGTTTCTGATGGGGCGGTCGCTCAATAATGCATTGCTGAACCTGGACCTTGAGGATGCGACCCGAAAGGCACTGAGTCAGTTCGCCTGTGATCTGGAGACTGTGGAAGAAGAGGAGATGGATGCCGGGCTGGGTAATGGCGGACTCGGGCGGCTTGCGGCATGTTTTCTGGATAGTTGCGCCACGCTTGAGTTGCCGGTGACGGGCTATGGTCTCCGCTATCAGTACGGTATGTTTCATCAGACCATCCGCAATGGATATCAGGTCGAGTGTCCTGATTCCTGGTTAAGAAAAGGCAATCCCTGGGAAATAGAAAGTCCCGAGAATACGAAGCGCATCAGGTTTTTTGGTCGCAGCGAGTCCTATAAGGACGATCGTGGCCAGCTCAGATTTCGCTGGGTAGATACCCAGGACGTTCTCGCGGTTCCTTATGATCTGCCGGTGCCTGGGTTCCGCAATGAAACGGTGAATACGCTGCGGCTGTGGAAATCTGAAGCAACAGACGAGATTGATTTAGAGGAGTTTAACGCCGGTAGTTATGCCGATGCAGTAGCAGAGAAAAATCGTGCCGAGCAGATTACCGTCGTGCTTTACCCCAACGATAAAAGTGAGCAGGGGAAAGAACTCAGGCTGAGACAACAGTATTTTCTCGCCTCTGCCAGTCTGCAGGATATTCTGGATCGATGGGTACGGGATCACGGTAACGACTTTTCAGGGTTTGCCGACAAGAATGTCCTGCAGTTGAACGACACCCATCCGACAGTCGCGATTCCTGAACTGATGCGGCTGCTGATGGACGAACATCAGCTTGGCTGGGATGAAGCGTGGCAGATAACTTCTTCAACAATGGCCTACACGAACCACACGCTGTTACCGGAGGCGCTGGAAGTCTGGTCGGTTCGGCTGTTTGGTGAGTTATTGCCGAGACTGCTTGAGATCGTCTATGAGATCAACGCGCATTTCCTGGCAGAAGTCGCGAACCGATGGCCTGGTGACAGCGACAGACAGCGACGCATGTCAGTGATCCGTGAGGAAGGTGAGCCGGGTGTCAGAATGGCTTACCTGGCACTGGTTGCTGGTTTCTCTGTGAATGGCGTGGCAGCACTGCATACCGATCTTCTGAAGCAGGGACTTTTCAGAGACTTTTACGAACTCTGGCCTGAAAAATTCAACAACAAGACCAATGGTGTGACCCCCCGCCGCTGGTTGGCACATTCCAATCCGGGGCTACAGAACCTGATCACTGAATCCATTGGTGATGGATGGGTTAAAGATATGACGCAGCTCGAGCGTCTGATGCCGCTGGCAACTGATAGTGCATTTGCCAGCAAGTTCCTGCAGGTAAAGCAGGATAACAAGGCGCGCTTGATTGACCTGGTCAAACGTGACTGCGGCATACAGTTTGAACCGGAAATGCTGATGGATGTTCAGGTCAAGCGAATACATGAATACAAGCGTCAGCTGCTCAACATCCTGCATGTTATTGCGCTGTATCAGCGGGTCATCAATGGTGATACGAGTGGAATGCAGCCCAGAGCTGTGCTTATTGGCGGCAAGGCTGCGCCCGGTTATGTCATGGCGAAGCTGATCATCAAGCTGATAAACAATGTCGCAACGGTTGTGAACAGAGAGCCTGCGTGCCGTAACCTGTTGAAGGTTGCATTCATTCCTGATTACCGGGTATCGGCGATGGAAATTATCTGTCCCGGCACCGAGCTTTCTGAGCAGATTTCCACCGCAGGCAAGGAAGCTTCGGGTACTGGGAATATGAAATTCATGATGAATGGCGCGGTGACGATAGGCACTCTCGATGGCGCCAATATTGAAATCCGTGATGCGGTCGGGGCGGACAACTTCTTCCTGTTTGGCTTGTCTGCCGAAGAGGTTGTGGCGATGCAACCGGCTTATGATCCGCAGAAAATTATCAGTAGTGACGAGGAGTTGGCGGGTGTTCTGCAACTTCTGGCGAGCGGTCACTTTAACCTCTTCGAAAGGGGAATATTTGACCCTGTGATTCATGCTATCAAAGATCCGGGTGATCCCTGGATGACAGCCGCAGATTTCCGGAGCTATGTGAGTGCGCAACAGGATATGATGGATGCTTATGCTGACAGGTTACGATGGGCGAAGATGAGCATTCTCAACACAGCTGCCAGCGGCAGGTTTTCCAGTGACAGGACTATCGCCCAGTATCGGGACGACATCTGGTTCTCAAAGAGAAGATAAAGTGCGGGAGTAAAGGTTATGGCTGGTGCTCAGGAAGTGCAGGATAATAATCCCAGATATGTCAGTCGTCTGACCAAAGACACGCTGGCGCTCGTTCTTGCCGGCGGCCGGGGGTCAAGACTTTACGAACTGACAGACTGGCGGGCTAAGCCGGCACTCTATTTCGGCGGCAAATACAGGATTATCGACTTTCCGCTGTCGAACTGTATCAACTCTGGTATCAGGCAGGTTGGGGTGCTGACGCAGTATAAAGCCCACTCACTGGTACGGCACATTATTCGTGGCTGGAGCCATTTCAAGAAAGAGTTAGGTGAGTTCGTCGAGATTCTGCCTGCCTCTCAGCGCCTGTCAGATGACTGGTATCAGGGTACAGCAGATGCGCTTTACCAGAATATTGATATTATCCGTGCCGCTCTTCCCAAATACGTCCTGGTTCTGTCGGGTGATCATATTTACAAAATGGACTATGGCGCCATGCTGGTGAGCCATGTTGAAAGCGGTGCGGACATGACCGTGTGCTGTCTGGAAGTGCCAGTTGAAGTAGCGGCTGGTGCCTTTGGTGTGGTCGAAGTCGATGAGAACAGTCGTATGATCGGGTTTCAGGAGAAGCCCGAAAATCCTGAACCGATTCCCGGGCAGACTGAGCTGACGCTGGCGTCGATGGGCAACTATATTTTCAGTACGGAGTTTCTGCTCAAGACGCTTATCGATGATGCAGCTACCGTTGGCTCAACTCATGATTTTGGTAACGACATTATTCCGTCGATACTCGGGAACAGTCATGTTCATGCCTTCCCCTTCAGAGATATGTATACGGGTGAAACAGCGTACTGGCGTGATGTCGGCACACTGGATTCGTTCTGGGAAGCGAATATGGAACTGATCTCCACTACGCCCCCATTAAATCTGTACGACCCCAACTGGCCGGTCTGGACCTATCAGGAGCAGCAACCCCCTGCCAAGTTCGTGTTTGATGATGACCTCAGACGGGGCGTGGCACTGGAGTCTATGGTATCTGCCGGATGTATTATCTCTGGCAGTCAGGTGAAGCGTTCGCTGCTGTTCACGAAGGTCCATGTCGATTCTTTCTGTACCATTGAAGGCGCGGTGATTCTGCCGGAAGTGACCATCGGGCAGCATGTAAGAATCAGGAACGCTATCATCGACCGGGGTTGTCGGATACCTGAGGGTTCGGTGATTGGATATGACCATGACCAGGACCGGGAGAATGGTTACAGAGTAACGTCTAAAGGTATTGTGCTGGTCACCAGGGGAATGCTGGGTCAGCCGGAAGGTTATGCCTGAGGTAATAAAATGGCAAAAAATAAAATTGAGACAGTTCCGTTTCCGGGTCAGAAACCGGGAACATCGGGTCTGCGTAAGCAAGTAGGTGAGTTTCTCAGACCCCACTATCTGGAAAACTTTGTACAGTCAGTATTCAACTCTATCGGTGACTGTACAGGAAAGAAGCTGGTGCTCGGTGGTGATGGCCGTTATCACAACCGCCAGGCAATTCAGACGATTGCACGAATTGCCGCGGCCAACGGTTTTGGTCATCTGATTATTGGCCGGGGCGGGCTTTTGTCGACCCCGGCAGCTTCCTGTGTTATCCGGGTCCATGGCGCCGACGGCGGATTAATTTTGTCAGCCAGCCATAACCCGGGTGGTCCGAACGGTGATTTCGGCATCAAATTCAATGGCAGCAACGGTGGTCCGGCAACGGAAACTGTGACCAATGCTATCTATGCAGAAACCCAGACCATTGGCAGTTACTGGATTTCGACTGAGGAACAGGAGATTCCGCTCGATAATCTTGGTACTTCCAGTCTGGATGGCATGACCGTTGAAGTAATTGATCCGGTAGCTGATTACGCCCACCTCATGGAGCAGTTGTTTGATTTTGACAAAATCGCTGATCTGATCAGCAACCCTAAGTTCAGGCTTTGTTTCGATGCGATGCATGCGGTCACTGGCCCATACGCCTACGACATACTGGTATCCAGACTGGGTGCGAAACCAGAGAGTGTGATCAACCGGATTCCCCTCGAAGATTTTGGTGGCGGGCATCCGGATCCTAATCTGGTGCATGCCAGAGAGCTGGTTGACATCATGAACGGTGATGAGCCGATAGCCTTTGGGGCTGCCTCTGATGGCGACGGTGACAGGAACATGGTGCTGGGTAGCGGCTTCTACATTAACCCATGCGATTCGCTGGCTATTCTGGCGGCTAACGCCACCCTTGTGCCGGGTTATCGAGATGGACTGTCAGGCATAGCCAGATCAATGCCCACCAGTCGTGCAGTTGACCGGGTGGCACGGGCTCTGGATGTGCCGCTCTATGAAACGCCGACTGGCTGGAAATTTTTCGGGAATTTGATGGATGCTGGCAGAATTACGCTGTGCGGCGAAGAAAGCTTCGGCACCGGTTCTGATCATATCCGTGAGAAGGACGGGATCTGGGCGGTACTGTTCTGGTTAAACATCATTGCAGAACTGGGGAAACCGGCGCGCTCTATTGTGTCGGAACACTGGCAGCGATTCGGAAGGGATTACTTTACCCGTCATGACTATGAAGGTCTGGATAGTGCGGTTGCTGACCAGCTGCTACTCAGGCTTCGGGA
>JAGRIO010000107.1 GCA_020443225.1 Pseudomonadales bacterium | reverse complement strand
CAGGACATCCACGCGCAGGGCGCACAGGCGATCATCGACTGGGACCTCGGACGGGTGACGTTGACGCTGGAGACGGACTACGCGTCCGGCGACGACGACCCGCGGGAGACGTCGGACATCACGTCGCTCGGCTTCGCGCGCGACACGAACGTGGGGCTGTTGCTGTTCGAGAACATCCTGGCGTACGAGTCCGCGCGATGGTGCCGGCGGCGATCGCCATTTGTGAGTAGCCCTCAACATAATACATGCCATGGGGCAGCTCGGGCCGGCTTGGAAAAACCAGGGTAATGATGGCGAAGTAGAAGCCGTAGCCACCCAGAGCACTGAACAGGAGACCAATGGAAAACAACCCGGAACGCTCATTATAGTCTCTGGCCATTTCGGCTCCCAGGGCCAGATGAGGAATGTGGTAAAGCGTAAGGCAGGTTCTGACTGCGATGGCAAAAAACATGACCCAGCCAAAGTAAAACATCTCCGGCATGTTTGCCGGCGGCATAAACAGCAATATTAACGTGGCGGCCAGCGGGATCGCAGAGACTACGAGGAAAGGGTGGCGACGTCCCCAGCGAGAATCAAAACGATCGGAAATGGAGCCCGCTACCGGGTCAGAGATGGCGTCGAAGAGGACAGCAACGCCCAGGGCAATTGAGGTGAGTGTGGCGGAGACACCGAGAATCTGATTGTAGTAGAACAGCAGAAATGAATTGAAGGCAGCGTTTTTAACACCTTCTCCGATCTGGCCAAATCCCCAGAAAAACTTCGTCAGACCACTCAGCTTCCTTACTTCCACAGCTCCCCCTCAAATCGCTGTCGAATAACTAGCCGTATACTACTCTCTTTAGTTCTCTGATAAGTACCTCTTTATCCTGCTTGTTCAGGAAGCTGCCAATCTCCATTTCCTCGCCGTGGGAGCGGATGCTGACAACTTTCGGATCCCAGGGATGTTTCTCTTTTCTGACGGTGAACTGTGCCCAGCTGCGGTTGTAATTGTGGGATTCCACCGCTTTCAGATAGCCCTTTTCTATCAGTACTTCAAATTGTGAGATCGTTATCACTTCCTGCAGATTACACCGGTATACACAGTAATAGATGCATAGCCACAATACTGACAATTCCAGTATGGAGTAGGGTAGAACGACCCAGATGCCAATAGCCAGCAACCAGAGGTTTATCAGAACAGATATGCCTGCCAGTGTATAAAGCAAATACAGGTTGGCCCGCCAACTCCAGGAGAAATTGGGCTTCAGGATGATTCTCCCGGTCAGAGAGTCAGCGTCGATATTGGCATCAACCATCGGGTCAGTTCAGGGCGTCAGGTTATGGTTACATTGAAGATCAGTTCGCCCCGGTGAGCAAGCGCAATGCGTCAATCAGGGCATCATTTTCAGCAGGTGTGCCAATCGTGATGCGCAAACTGTTACTGAGTCTGGGTTCCCCGAAATACCTGATCAGGATGCCTCTGGCCTTCAGGGCTTCGTACAGTTCTGCCGCACTCAGCGCCGAAGATTGCGGGACGCGGGCCAGCAGGAAGTTGGTTTCGCTGGGAGGCGCGGTAAACCCCATTTCCCACAGTAAGCCATGCACTCGCTGACGTTCTGAGCGAACCTTTTCCCAGGTGCTTTGTGCATAGTCCTGAGCCTGTATGGCCGCTTCCGCCAGTCGCTGGCTGATCAGATCAAGATTGTAGCTGTCGCGGGTTTTCGTCAGCATCGGTTGAATCAGGCTCTCTGCACCGATGCCATAACCGAATCGCAGGCCGGCGAGCGAATAGCCCTTGCTCAGGGTTCGCAGGAAAATGAGATTGTCATGGTCTTCAATCAGATCAAGGCAATGATGCCTGTGATCCGGTGCAACAAAATCGATATAGGCTTCATCGATCAGTAACAACCCTTCAAGCTTTGCGGCCATAGCAGCGATCGTGTCTCTGGATATCAACTGTCCACTCGGCGCGTGAGGATTAACCACCAGGGTCAGCTTCGCCCCCAGACTATTGGCCTGGTCACAGAAATCTGCCGGCAACTGCCAGTCCTCATCCAGATCCTCGCAGACAAACCTGCAATCCTGAATGGCCGCCAGGACCGGATACAGCGAATAAGTCGGGCTGGTAGAGAAGATCAGTTCGCCGGGATCGGTGAAGGTCGTCAGTAAAAGTCGCAACAACTCATCACCACCCCGCGTGGCAATGATGTTGTCGCGCCGGACCCCGTGAACATTCGCAGCCAGATCCCGGAAACGGTTGGCTGTGGGCGGTGGATAGCGGCGCAGGGCTGAGGTATCAATGTTTGCCAGCACCTGGCTGACTTCAGGTGCGGGCGGATAGGGGTTCTCATTGGTATTCAGTTTGATGGTTTTATCGTCGTCGGGTTGCTCGCCAGAGGTATAACCGGTCATGCGGGCAATATTGGGACGTTCGAAACTCAAGATGTATTACTCCTCAAGGGCATCTGGTGGTGAATAACTGACTTGCTCGACGAAGGCTTCCTGCCTGCCAGCGGGTAGATTGAGAACAATGTCGTCACCAACCCGTTTGCCCAGTAAGCCTTTGGCTAGCGGTGAATGCAGGCTGATCCAGCCTTTGGATACATCAAACTCATCTGCGCCGACAATTCTGATGGTGCGGATTTCGCCGTCTTCCATCTCGAGCCGGACCCAGGCGCCGAAGAAAATCTTGTCCTGCTCGGGTGGAATCCGGTCGACAATTTCCAGATTGTCCAGGCGTTTCGTGAGGTAGCGGATGCGGCTGTCGATTTCCCGCAGGTGCTTTTTACCGTAGATGTAATCGGCATTCTCTGACCGGTCGCCCAGAGCGGCGGCATCGGCGACTTTCTGGGTAACCTCCGGGCGTTTGACTTTCCAGATGTGGTTCAGCTCATCCCTTAGTTTCCGGGCTCCTTCAGGGGTAATGTAAACCTTGTCAGCCATCCTGCTCAGCCTTCTGAAGAATTCTCAGTAACGGCGCCAGTGGTACGAGTTTGAAGCTCTGATTGATCAGTTCACCATCAGCGTCAGTGTTGTCGTTGTCCTGAACCACCAGCATTCCCTCCTCAAAGGGTGCACCGAGATCTCGTGTTGTCAGATCGATACCATCGGTGCCAGTGACGCCGTCAACCTTACCGGATGCTTCAATATCAAAGGTGGTAACGTAGGCGTGACTGAGCCGGTCATAGACCACAAACTCATCAGCGCCCTGAGCTGAAACGATGATGTAGCCTGTTTCAGCACCTGTTTTCAGCAGGGTAATGCCTTCCACATCGTCAGTCAGATGACCGCGCCAGCCAGTCCGGTCAATCAGAACCGGGGACTGGCTCAGGCCGTCAGTCAGGTCAAATCGCCACAGGCCGGTGATCTCTTCGCTGACATACAACGCCTGGTTTTCATCATCAACTGCGCAGCCCTCGGTGCCTGAGCGGAACTGGTACTCACCCGTCTTTTCAATGCTGATGGCCGGATCGGTGTCGATGCGGAACTGATTCAGCACGCCTTCCCGGGTGGTCACAAAGGCCGACAGCGTCTGTGTATCAGGACTTCGGTAGAGACAAATACCCTGAACCTTTTTCATGCCCGTGGGCAATGAAGTGTCGCTGAGCCTCTCCACCCGCCTCGTTACCTGGTTTACCGTGAAAAATTCCAGTTCCCCGGAATACCAGTGACTGACTGCCAGCAAAGGGATCATCTGCCCGCGGAACAGCACATCGTCGCGCAGATCAACATTATTCGGGGTGCCCCCTTCCAGAAACTGCAGCTGCCGGCCGGTAAGGTCGTACAGCAGCAGCCCGGTAGGCAATACCGGCCGCTGATTACTGGCTTTCAGCGTGCCGATGATCAGTGAGCGGGCAGGGTCAGCCGGGTCCACCCAGATGGCAATGTCGTCAATAGAATCCTGTGGATAGGGCGACGCTGCTGTTTCAGCGACAGGAAAGAGATTCGCGTTCCCCCACAGCGCCAGACCTGTGAGCCATGCAAATATGCTGCTCATGAGCCAGTAAACCGCTCATAGAGGAATGTCAGCCAGGTACCGCCGGCAATAATCAGTGCCAGCATGACCGCCGCCGAACCCAGATCTTTAGCCCGACCGGAAAGTTCATGAAACTCTGGCCCGATGCGGTCAATCGCCGCTTCTATACCTGAATTCAGGAGCTCCACTACCATCACCAGCAGACAGACACTGATCAGCAGCATGGCCTCGGTCAGTGATCTGGCCAGCCAGATGGCAACAGGAACCAATATCACCAACAGCGCGACTTCCTGCCGAAAGGCAGATTCATGACGAAATGCACTTTGCAGTCCCTTCAGGGAAAATCGCGTCGCATTGCGCAAATGGGCAAAGCCCGTGTTGGCAGTTTTGTCAAAGGCAGGTTCGGCGCCGGGCTCCTGATTGGGGTCGGTCATTCTGAAGTCACTGTCGGAAAAGGCGCAAAACTGCCACAGGCGTTGATGCAACGCAACCGGCAGCTGGAAAAGAACGTCGATATGTCTCTTGAATAAGGTCATGCTGGCCCCACAAATGGATTAACCACACATTTAGTCAGTATTTTCAGGACCAGATTCATGCGAATTGACAGATTTACCAGCAAACTTCAGGAAGCCCTGGCCGACGCTCAGTCTCTGGCTGTCGGCAAGGACCACAATCAGATAACTCCTGTTCACCTCATCGCCGCGCTGTTTGACCAGAAGGGCGGATCTGTCCGTCAGCTGGTGACGCAGATGGGTGTTGATGTCAGCAAGTTCCGTGAGGAACTGGACAATCTGCTCAGCAACCTGCCGGTCGTTAAAGACAACTATGGTGATATTCAGATGTCACCGGAACTGGGCCGGCTGCTGAATCTGGCAGACAAATTCGCTCAACAGCACACCGACAAGTTTATTTCCAGTGAGCTGGTCCTGCTGGCAGCCGCCGAAGACCGCGGTGATCTTGGTAAGCTGTTTGAAAAATATGGGATTCGCAAAGACGCGCTGGAACGAATCGTCAGTCAGTTTCGGGGTGGTGACAGTGTCAATGATCCGAATGCAGAGGACACTCGACAGGCGCTGGACAAATACACGGTCAATCTTACCGAAAGAGCCGAGCAGGGTAAGCTTGACCCGGTGATCGGCCGGGATGATGAAATCCGTCGTACCATTCAGGTGTTGCAGCGACGTACCAAGAATAACCCGGTGCTGATCGGTGAGCCTGGCGTCGGTAAGACCGCCATCGTTGAAGGTCTGGCGCAGCGAATCATCAACGGGGAAGTTCCGGAAGGTCTGCGCAACAAGAAGATTCTGGCACTGGACATGGGTGCCCTGATCGCCGGTGCCAAGTTCCGGGGCGAGTTCGAAGAACGGCTTAAGTCCGTGTTGAATGAGCTGTCGAAAGAAGAAGGCAGCGTCATTCTGTTCATCGACGAGTTACACACCATGGTCGGCGCCGGTAAGGCCGAAGGCGCTATGGATGCTGGCAACATGCTGAAACCGGCACTGGCACGGGGCGAACTGCATTGCGTCGGTGCCACCACACTGGATGAATATCGTCAGTACATCGAATCGGACGCGGCGCTGGAACGCCGGTTCCAGAAAGTGCAGGTCGATGAGCCCAATGTGGAAGACACCATTGCCATTCTGCGGGGACTGAAAGAGCGTTATGAAATCCACCATGGCGTCGACATTACGGATCCGGCAATCATTGCCGCGGCCAAACTGTCGCACCGGTATATCACTGACCGGCAGTTACCTGACAAAGCGATTGACCTGATTGATGAGGCCGCCAGTCTCATCCGCATGGAAATGGATTCCAAGCCGGAGGATATGGATCGTCTGGAGCGCCGGCTGATTCAGTTGAAAATTGAGCGTGAAGCGCTGAAGAAAGAAACTGACGAAGGCTCGCTCCAGCGGTTACAAACACTGAACGACACTATTACCAGCCTGGAGAAGGAATATGCCGATCTCGAAGAGATCTGGAATACCGAAAAGGCGGCCCTGAATGGCAGCCAGCAGATTAAGGAGGATCTGGAGCAGGCGCGGCTGGAGATGGAATCTGCCAGACGGGCAGGTGACCTGACCCGGATGTCTGAGCTGCAGTATGGCCGGATACCGGACCTTGAAAAGCAGCTGGATATGGCAGCCCAGGCAGAAATGATGGATATGAAACTGCTGCGTAACCGGGTAACGGATGAAGAGATTGCCGAGGTAGTCTCGAAGTGGACGGGTATTCCTGTCTCGAAAATGCTTGAAGGCGAACGGGAAAAGCTACTGCAGCTGGAAGATGAGTTGCATAAGCAGGTCGTCGGGCAGACCGAAGCTGTGAATGCAGTGGCGAATGCGGTACGGCGCTCCAGGGCGGGTATTTCAGACCCGAATCGACCGAACGGTTCATTTCTGTTTCTGGGGCCTACGGGCGTAGGTAAGACCGAGTTATGTAAATCTCTCGCCAGATTCCTGTTTGATACCGAAGAAGCGCTCATCCGGATCGACATGTCTGAATTTATGGAAAAACATTCCGTCGCTCGTCTGATTGGTGCTCCGCCCGGTTATGTAGGCTACGAAGAAGGCGGCTACCTGACGGAACATGTCAGACGTAAGCCCTACTCGGTGATCCTGCTGGATGAGATTGAGAAGGCCCATCCTGACGTGTTCAACATCCTGCTGCAGGTGCTGGATGATGGTCGCCTGACAGATGGGCACGGCAGAACAGTTGATTTCAAGAATACGGTGCTGGTGATGACCTCGAACCTGGGTTCAGATGTCATTCAGTCCATGGCGGGTGAGGCTGACTACGAGCAGATGAAGGCGGCGGTCATGAACATTGTCTCTACGCATTTCCGGCCCGAGTTTCTTAACCGGGTAGATGATGCGGTGGTCTTTCATCCGCTGGCCAAGGATCAGATTATGGGTATTGCCAGTATCCAGCTGCAGATATTGCAGAAACGTCTGAAGGACAATGATATGTGTCTGCAGCTTGACGATGAGGCTCTGGCGTTTCTGGTAGACGTGGGGTATGACCCGGTATACGGCGCCAGACCTTTGAAGCGGGCAATCCAGCGTTACGTGGAAAACCCACTCGCCCAGGCAATTCTGTCCGGACGCTACAAGGCGGGTGACCAGATTCGCCTGACCCGGCAAGGGGAGGAACTGACTTTCGCAGCCTGAACCTTTGCCGGGACAGTTGCGCAAAAGAAAGGTTGACTACTGTATGAATAGCCAGTAAATTTTCACTGTCTGAATATACAGTAGTCCGGTCTTTCGGTAGTTCTGCAGCCGGGTGATGACGACAGCACACCAGCGTCACCGCGAAATAGCCTGTCGTATTTCATCCGGTCGGCTACCTGATGGAGAATCCTATGAACAGAAACCTGCTACACCGGTTGGAAAAGGAAGCGATCAGTCAGTTGCGTGGTGATTCCCAGCGTCATGGCACACTGGCGATGGAAGCGGCGCAGAAAATGTCCCGGTCCCGGCAGAAAGCCAAGACCAGCCGGGTTATCTGTCATCACTTGCTGAAGATGCTGAGTGCTGAAGCTGGCGAACAGACCAGAGTCCATGCCTCCAGTCAGGGGCGTTTGTTGTCTGCACAGTTGATGGGTGATGAGCCACTGATGAGCCAGGTGGTTTTGCTGGATTCGGATGATCAGTCAGTCAGCGGGAACGCTTCCAAGGGAAAATCAGATACGCCGGTCATTCATGCGGTTCGGGGCATCAAGAAGGGCATCAATAAGGGCATGAAGAAGGGCATGAAGAAAAGCCAGCCAGGTAATGCTGAAGCGGGGCCGGTTAACGATAGTAAAGCGGGTAAAGCGCATAAAGAATGCAGCAACCAAGGTAGCAACGATCTTAGCATTGACCTCACGGGAGACTGTACTGGTAGTGGTACCGGTGGCAGCAGAAGTGACCGTGAAAATGAGCTAACCAGCCGACTTGCAGCAGAAACCCAGCAGTTTTCGCTAGTGTTTTAACCGAACCAGACACTGACCCGGTTCAGCCAGGGCAAGTGGCGGGCTGCATCTTTCAGTGTTTCCCGGTCGATATCATCCTGTACCTTTTCTCTGGTCAGGAACAGTTCTGCATCAACCCGGTTGTTCAGGTAATGCAGGGTCAGCTTCTCGATATCGTCCTCTGAAACCAGAGATTTCCAGGCTGCCAGCAACTGGTTCCGAACCTCGCGGCGCAGTGGTGGAATCAGTTCTTTGTTGCGCGGCTCAGTTTCCTCATCATCCTCTGCATCGATGTGTACGATCACATCGTTCAGTTCGTTGAAATTCTCCAGCAGGGTGCGGGTAACCCATTCGCCAATGTGGTGGCCTTCCGAAACGCTGATGGCGGGGTTCACCTGCAGGTGAATGTCGGCCAGCACATCAGGACCCATGCGCCGGGTTCTTAAACTGTGTACGCCACGAACACCTTCCACTTCCCTGATGTGCTCAGTGATGCTTTGAACCCAGGCTTCAGACGCTGCCGTATCCACCAGTTCATCGACACTCTGGCGGGTCAGTGACCAGCCGATCTGCGCGATCATCAGTGCGACCCCAATAGCTGCGAGCATCTCAAACCAGGCATAGCCAAACTGTGCGCCCAGTACGCCGATCATAACAATGACTGAAGAAAGTGCGTCACTGCGATGATGCCAGGCGTTGGCAATGAGCAGCTTGGAACTGGTGGATTCACCCAGTTTTTTTGTGATCTGAAACAGCCACTCTTTTGCCAGAATAGAAATGAAGGCTGCAGCCAGCGCTGGCCAGGCTGGTACCTCGACCGTCGTAATATTCATCAGCCGATCGACGCTGTCGTAGATCAGCAATGCAGCCAGACCGATCAGAATCACGCCGAGTACAAAGGTACCAAAGGTTTCGAACCGGGCATGACCATAGGGGTGATCATCGTCGGGTGCCTGCATACCCACCTGATTGAAAAACCAGACCATGACATCGGTCGCCAGGTCTGACAATGAGTGAATGCCATCGGCGATTAATGCATGTGAATTCGCTACAATGCCCACCAGCACTTTGAGCGCTCCGAGCAGGAAGTCTACAACGGCACTTTTTATCAGCAGTTTCTGGGTTGGGTTGAGGTCGGTTTTGGTTGCGGTATTAGTCATGATTACAAGCTGGTGTTGCGCGAAAGAAGCCTACCAGAGGTGTGCGCGGAGTTCGACCTGATTTCAAGAGGATTAACGTGGAGAGAATTGATACCTGTGTCATTGGTGCAGGGGTTGTTGGCCTGGCGATAGGCAGGGCCCTGACCAGCATTAGTAAAGACCTGATCATTCTGGATCAGGCGGCGCATATCGGGCAGGGCGTCAGCAGCCGTAACAGCGAAGTCATTCATGCTGGCATCTATTATCCGGCTGGCTCACTCAAGGCAACGCTTTGCGTTGCGGGTAAACAGTTGCTATATGACTATGCTGAAACCCGCAAAGTGCCTCATCGTCGTTGCGGCAAACTTATTGTTGCGACTGAGACTGCGGAAGAAGACGAACTCGAAATTATTCTGGCTAAAGCCAGAGCCAATGGTGTCGATGACCTTGTCTGGTGGTCACAGGAACAACTGGCAAGGGAAGAACCCAATGTCCGGGCGACCCGTGCGTTGTATTCCCCCTCAACCGGTATTTTCAGTGCCCATGATCTGATGAACAGTCTGTTGGGCGAAGTCGAGGCAGGTAACGGGAGTTTTGCCGGCAGAACCACAGTAACGGCCATTGAAAAAACCAGTGACGGGTTTCTGGTGATCTGCGAATCTGAAGGCGAAGAGTTCCGCTTTGAAACCCGGCGACTGGTGAATGCTGCCGGTCTCGGCGCCCAGAGCGTCGCTTCAGGCTGTGACTTTCTCGAACCGGAGCAGATACCTCCTTTGCATCTGTGTCAGGGACGCTACTTCGGGCTTACCGGTCGTAATCCCTTCTCTCATCTCATCTATCCGGTACCGGAGAAGAATGGCGCCGGGCTTGGAGTTCATGCCACGATTGATCTGGGTGGTCAGGTTCGCTTTGGTCCGGATGTTCGTTACATCGATCATGAAGACTACAGTGTTGATGAATCCCTGCGCGGGGCCTATTTCACAGCGGTTAGTCGCTACTTTCCCGGGCTGAAGGAAGCGCAGCTGGTGCCAGCATACACGGGTATCCGTCCAAAACTGCAAGGGCCGGCAGATCCACCGCGAGATTTTCTGATTCAGGGTCCGGATGCGCATGGTACAGAAAATTTTGTGCAACTCATGGGCATAGAATCCCCCGGCCTGACATCTTCTCTCGCGATTGCAGCGTATGTCAGAGAGTTATTCACGGACAGTTAAACGGAGCGGCGAATGAGCCTTGAGAACGAACGACGGGAATATCAGTATGGCAAGCTGACCCGGGCGGAGCTGGAACCCACGCCGTTTGCCCAGTTTGAAAAGTGGATGAAGCAGGCGCTGACAGCGGGTATTCAGGATCCGACTGCCATGTCGCTGTGCACTGTCAACAGCGCCGGCAGACCGTGGCAACGCATTGTTCTGTTGAAAGGGTTTGATGAACAGGGGCTTATCTTCTATACCAATCTGGGTAGCCGTAAAGCTCAGCAGATGGCGGAGAATTCGCAGGTTTCGGTGCTTTTCCCCTGGCTACAAATGGACCGCCAGGTCATCGTCGCCGGAGCTGCGCAACCCATCGGTGCGCTTGAATCTGCCCGCTACTTCCTCAGTCGACCCAGAGAAAGTCAGCTGGCAGCCTGGGCCTCTCAACAGAGCCGGAAGCTATCTGCACGACAGGTTCTT
>JAGRIO010000106.1 GCA_020443225.1 Pseudomonadales bacterium | reverse complement strand
CCAACGGGCCGCAAATGCTCCGGTCCTTCGGTGAGATATTCCGCGTGACATTCCACAAATACAGTTTTCACCACATTGTGGCCACTACCGGTATCACGCCACAGATCCGCCAGAACATAGTCATTCCCATCCGGGCGTCGCCAGAGGTGATGGTGAGGATCAATGATAGGGCGGTCAGGATCAATGATCTCTTCCCTGACGCTGTCGAGCCATTCCGCTGTGCCTGGCGTAAGTCCGGCCATAATGTGTTCCTTTAGGATTAAGTGTCTGATGCCTGAATCATTCCTTAATTTCCTGATCGCCACAAGCGCGGTCTGGTGTGGGAAAAATGGCGGACACCAGAAATTAGTTAACTGTCCCCGAATTATGTCCCCGAATTATGAGACCGGAAATTAGTTAACTGTCCCCGAATTGAATGATGGTGATCAGGGGGGAATCCGGGATGTCGCCGGGCCGGGGGAATTGAGTACACTGTCCCCAATTAATGTTGGGGATGGGGTTGGGGCGCATGATGGTGAGAATCCTGGTGGCTGTGGTGTTTTTGTCAGCTGGGTCGTTGCTGGCAATGCTGGTGCATGATGGTGACGGTTATTCGGTGACAGATATCAGATTCGCTGATGGGGAAGGGCGGACAATGAGTGCGCTGCTCTACCAACCGGACGGTGCCACGGCAGCTGCGCCGGCGCCGGCGGTACTGGCGGTTCATGGCTACATAAACTCCAGTGAAACTCAATCGGGCTATGCCATTGAACTGGCCCGCAGAGGTTTTGGGGTGCTGGCACTGGATCAGACCGGTCATGGTTATTCTGATCCTGTCGCCTTCTCTGCCGGGTTTGGTGGCCCGGCCGGGCTTGATTACCTGCGTAGCCTGCCGTGGGTAGACAGGGATCGCATCGGGCTGGAAGGCCACTCTATGGGGGGCTGGACGGTGCTGATGGCCGCTATGGCAAATCCAGCGGGTTACAGCGCGATGGTCTTGCAGGGCTCGTCCACCGGTACCTTCGGAACCGGTGAAGGTACCGCTGATTTTCCACGCAATCTGTTGCTGGTATTCAGTCAGTTTGACGAATTTTCGGGATTTATGTGGGGGACAGACAAGGCACAGGACATTGTCAGCACTGACAAGCTGAAAAAATTGTTCGCAACAGATGCGACGGTGGTGCCTGGACGGTTGTACGGGGATCTTACGGCTGGCACTGCCCGTCAGTTTGCCATGCCGCCCGTGACCCATCCCGGTGACCATATTTCAGCTGAAGCAATTGGTGAAGCGGTTAACTGGTTTGAACTTACACTGGGAGCACCGACTACCGTACATGGCCAGATCTGGTTCTGGAAAGAGATCGGCACTGGCCTCGCGCTACTGGGTCTGGCACTGCTGGTGGTACCTGTGACCACAATGGTTGCGGGCAAACTCAGGGTGACGGTAGAGCCAGGCAGGGTCACCGAAGCCCCTTTGTCAGCGACAACGGTTGTGCTGAGTCTGCTGCTACCCATCATTACGTTTTACCCGCTGCAGAACCTCGGCGCCGCCTGGTTGCCAGGTAACAGTCTGTTTCCGCAGCAAATTACCAACGGCATTCTCGTCTGGGCATTGTTTAATGGTTTTGTCTCATTGGTAGTCGTGCGGCTAGTCAGCGGTCAGAATCCCCTCGCATCGATACACGCAAGCGGCGCAGGACGGGCCAGCCTGGCTGCATTCGTTACCGCCGCTGTGATCTGTCTGCTTGCGACACTTATCGCCAGCGTCAGCCTGATTGACTTCAGATTCTGGGTCGTGGCGCTGAAACCGATGTCCTTGCTGCAATGGGGTATCTTCCTGTGTTACCTGTTGCCATTTACGCTGTTTTTCCTGCTGCTGGGGGCTGGCTACCATGGTCGTACTGGATGGCAGGGACAGTCCGTTGCGGGGGCCAGTTTTCGTGATGGCGTAGTCTTTTCGGCAGGATTTGTGCTGCTGTTGCTGGTTCAGTATGGGTCAATGTTCACTGCCGGTAGTCTGCTTATCAACGAGCCCTTGCTGACCATTGTCGCGATCCAGTTTGTGCCGGTGATGTTTTTTGTGGGTTATGTTTCGGGCTGCTGCTATCGTCTTACCGGTCAGTTGTGGCTGGGGGCAACGCTGAACGGACTGCTGATCACCTGGTATATGGTTGCCGGGACAGCCACTCATGCACTGCCATTTTGGGTATCATAGGCCGGTTCTGACATTTGAGGCGCATATGACGCAATTTCCCCTCTCAGGTATTAAGGTGCTGGATCTGTCGCGGGTTCTGGCGGGGCCATGGGCCAGCCAGACCCTGGCCGATCTTGGCGCTGATGTCATCAAAGTTGAGCGTCCGGGGGCGGGTGATGATACCCGTGCCTGGGGACCTCCCTGGTTCACCGACCAGAATGGAGATCAGTTGTCGGCTTATTTCCTGTCAGCTAATCGTGGTAAGAAGAGCGTTACCATTGATCTGGCAGATTCCGAGGGTCAGCGACTGGTCAGGGAACTGGCCACAGAGGCGGACATCCTGATTGAGAATTTCAAAGCCGGTGATATGGCCCGCCGTGGGCTCGACTATGACACCCTGGCAGCCCTGAATCCGCGTCTGATTTATTGCTCTGTGACAGGCTTTGGCCAGACCGGACCTTACCGCCATCGGCCAGGCTACGATTTTATGATTCAGGGTATGGCGGGGCTGATGAGCATCACCGGTGAGCCAGACGAGAAATCCTCTGATGGACCCCAGAAAATTGGCGTTGCGCTCGCCGACATTCTCACGGGGCTTTATTCGACTATCGCTATACTGGGTGCGCTGCAGGAGCGGCATCACAGTGGGCAGGGACAATATATCGATATGTCGCTGTTCGACACGGTGGCGGCCAGTCTGGCTAATCAGGCTTCCAATTATCTGGTCTCCGGCGTGGCCCCGGGTCGTCTTGGCAATGCACATCCGAATGTGGTGCCTTATCAGACCTTTGCAACTTCTGACGGATTTATCATAGTCGCCGTGGGAAATGACAGTCAGTTCCGCAATTTATGTCAGGTGCTGGAAATGCCTGGGCTCGCCAGAGATCCGCGTTACCTCAGTAATGCGACACGCGTAGAGCATCGGGTTACGCTGGCGGAGTCATTGCAGGGTGTGTTTCTGAGCCGGTCAATGAACGACTGGCTCGCCGCGCTCGAGCAGGGCGGCGTGCCCTGTGGTCCGATAAATACCATCGACCGCCTGTTTGCCGACCCGCAGGCCATCGCGCGGGGAATTGAGCTCGATCTCGATGGCATGCCGCTGGTAGCCAACCCCATACGTTACTCCCGTTCAGCAATGAACTATGGCCGCAAACCACCGAAACTGGGCAGTGATACGGAAGCAGTGCTGAAAGAGGAGTTGGGTCTGACAGACGAGATGATTGCCGGGCTGAAGGAGAGAAACATTGTTGGTTAACCCTGACAATCAGATTCTGTCGCTGCTGCAACAGCAGGCTCATGCCGATTACATCGGCGAGCCAGTCAGCCAGCTGGAACACGCTTTGCAGTGCGCCTGCTTTGCGATGGATGCAGGTGCAGATGAAGCGGTAGTGCTGGCTGCACTGCTGCATGATATCGGCCATGTTTGTGATCCGGCAGCCACCAGAATGGCAGACGTGGGCGTGCGCCTCCATGAGCATGTCGGGGCGGATTATCTGCGGGCCTGCGGATTGTTTGATTCGATAGCGGAACTGGTGTCGCAGCACGTTAATGCCAAGCGCTATCTGGTGGCGACCCGCGAGGCATATCGCCGGCATCTGTCGCCCGCCAGCGAGAAGACGCTGGCGTTTCAGGGTGGCCCCATGTCACGAGAAGAGGCCGCTGCGTTTGAAAAGCATCCTCAGTTTGAGCAGATTCTGAAATTGCGTGCCTGGGATGAAGCAGCAAAAATCCCGGATAAGGCGCTGCCAGACGTCAGCGTCTTTGATGCCATGATTCAGCGCCATCGCAGGCAACGCCTGACTGATGCGCAGCTGAAGCTCTGGCATGAACAGGGTTACCTGCACATCAAAGACTGGTTCAGTCCTGTGGAAGTACAACAACTGGTGGCAACCATTGATGATCTTGTCAGCTGGCCAGATGCGCCGGGTCAGTGGATGAAATATTACGAGACCACCGGACGCGGCAAACAACTCTGCCGGATAGAGAATTTTCTGCAGTACGTGCCGCAGCTGAGCCGGCTGGCGCGCGGTGAAGCCATGCTGACACTCATCTCCAGACTCATGGAGGAACCGGCAGTTCTGTTCAAGGAGAAGCTGAACCTGAAGCTTTCGGGTGGAAATGGTTTTTTGCCTCATCAGGATGCGCCGGCTTTTACCACGTTCGGACAGACTTTTCACATCACCATGATGGTCAGCGTGGATGCCACAACTTCTGCTAACGGCTGCCTGGAAGTCGTGCCCGGTCATCACAGAGCGGGATTATTGCCGACGGCAGAAGATCTTACGATGAGTCCTGAAGTGGCTGACAATCTGACCTGGCAGTCGGTAGAGACTGAGCCTGGTGACCTGTTACTGTTCGGCTCTTTCCTGCCTCATCGCTCCGGACCCAATGCCACCGACGGCGCAAGAAGAGCCCTGTATATCACCTATAACCGGGCGGCAGAAGGCGGTGATGTGCGTGACGCGTATTTTCAGCTTAAACGGCAGAGCTTTCCGCCAGAAGCGGAAAGAGAAGCGGGTAAGCACTATGATCCCGGCGTGTTTAATGTGGGTAATCCGGTTGATAAATAAAATTTCAGGCGAAGCGCAGGCAATGCGCAGCATAATGCTTAAACAACAGTGTAAAGGGGAAGATTATGGCAACACATCAGGAAATCGCCGGGGTCAGTGACGAAGATCTGGTCAAGCGGATGCTGTCGAGCCATGCAGACCGGTTCGATGAGCAGTTCTGGGCCTATTTTGCGGAGCAGGTTGCGCCCGCCTTGCCGGAACAACCGGTGTTGACGGATTTAGGCTGCGGGCCGGGCTTGTTGCTGCGGGACCTGAGTGAACGTTATCCCACCGCTACTATGTCGGGCTTTGATATTACACCGGCGATGATTGAGCATGCGCAGTCTCAGGTAACTTATGCCGGGAAAATGCCGCAGTATGAAGTGCGGGATATCGCTGCAGACGGTATTCCACTGCAGTCGGGGTCTGTACATCTGACAACGATGGTGGCTGTGCTGCACGTGCTTGCCAATCCTTTCACCATGCTGGCAGAAATACGCAGAATTCTGGCGCCCGATGGCATCTTCCTGTTGCAGGACTGGATCCGCACACCCATGCCTCAGTACCTGGACAGAATGATTGACCCGGCACTGCCGGAAGAAGAAAAGGCGCGCATGCTACCGGGCATGCTCAGGTTGTTTCCGGCGCATAACAAATACACCACTGAAGACTGGCTGTGGGTTCTGGATAAATCGGGTTTCACGGTCGTCGATCATCGCCAGCTGCGTAGCCCCCATTTTTCTGCGTTTGTGTGCAGGCCGGCACAGGTCTGAGCAATCGGCCAGCAGGCGGCTGATTCAGTCGTCCTCTGCCTGGCGGCGCAGTGAGTCCCGGTCGATAATGGTCCAGTGCTCATTGTCGCTGTCATCGTCGATCATATCGCTGAGCCTGCCTACTTCCAGTTCCATGCTCAGCAGCGCTTCGCGGGCTTCGTAGAGCAGCCTGAGCTGTTCCGTCAGGATCGGATTGTCATTGGCGATAGCTGTCAGGACTTCAAGTTGCTGATCGATATCGGTCAGCAACTTGTCGAGATTAATATCTGCGCCAATCACCCGAGTGCCTTGTAGACCAGGCGCTTGTATTCATGCGAAAACGGATGCCAGAAGCCCGGTAGCCTTTGGGTGAATATCAGCGCTGCAATACCGGCTCTGGGGGCAACCCAGGTATGGGTGCCTGCCATACCGCCCCAGTGATATTCGCCGATAGCAGACTCAGGTTCACCTTCCATGGGGCCGGTTTTCAGTGCCAGTCCCAGCCCGAATTCAGTACTGGGCATCACCCAGGCGGGCAGTTGCACGGCAACGCCTGCAGGTAACTGGTTGGTCTGCATCATGGCAACCGTTTCCGGTTTCAGAATCCGGTTGCCCTCATATTCACCGTGACCCACCAGCATCTGAATGAAGGTGGTGTAGTCACCTATAGTGGAAACCAGACCACCTCCGCCTGACAGGAAGGACTTGGGCGCAAGATAGCCGCCGAGGGTAGCATCTGGTGCCAGATTCAGCCCAGGAGTCATAGGCGCCATCGGATCGACCGGTACGTAGTTCGCCGCAAAGCGGTCAGCCGATGATTCGGGCACCCAGAAGCCGGTATCGGTCATACCCAATGGGCCGAATATCCGCGTTCTGAGAAATTCGTCAAAGGCTTTTCCGGACCAGACTTCAACCAGTCTGGCGAGGATGTCCGTGGAAACACTGTATTGCCAGCGTGCTCCAGGGTGATAGCAAAGCGGCATGTCTTCAAGTTTATCGATCAGTTGTGCCAGCGTTGAATCCGGGTCCATCACATTGCGGCCGACATACAGCTGATCCAGTGGTGACTCCATCAGGAAGCCATAGGAAAAGCCGGCATTGTGACACATCACCTGTCGCACCGTGGGCTGACTGGCTGCAGGTTCGGTGTCAGCAGGATCCTGGCTGCCGGCCTTCAGGACCTGACGGTCAGCAAGTTGCGGCAGGTACTTTGCCAGGGGATCGTCCAGATCAAAACAACCGTCTTCCCACAGGCACATGGCGGCGACAGAGGTGACGATTTTGGTGTTGGAATAAATCCGCATGATTGTATCGAGTGCAACCGGTTTGCCCGCTTCCCGGTCGGCCATGCCCCAGCAATGGGTATCAACAATTTCATTGTTCTTAAGAATGACCGACGAAGCACCGACCAGCAGATCCCGGTCGATATATGACTGAATAGCCTCATGCATTTCGCTGAGGTCATAGGCGTTACTGATGGGGGTCAAGTCTCTGATGGTCGTGCTCCGGCTGGTGAATTGAGGCGTTAAAAGTACTACAGAATCCCGGCAGGGTCAGCCTTATTTCTCAGCCAGCAGTGCCTGTCAGCTCATCGAAGGATTTGTTGCGGTTATCCCGCAGGCCGCTGACGACACTGGACAATACGCTTTCAAATTCAGCACCTGTATCGAGAATTTCGCTGTTTTCAGCGATCAGGGACTGGATTAACTGACCACGGGTAAATTCGCCCACCTTGAGGCCCGCGCGGTTGGCAAAGATATATTTGTCGGCTGCGGGTATCACGGCGACGAGCTTGCAGGGTGTGAGCGTACCTTCCATCACCGGTAATTTCAGCCAGGCATCGACCCGCAGGCTTTCTACCGCAACTGTGGCCGTGTCGAGTTTCTGCCGGGCCTTCATGCGCAGGATCTCAGCGCGGTGCTGTTTGATGCGCGCGATGCGGCGATGCTCTTTCACAGCCTCAATGATCTCTGACTTGCGCTTGTCGAGATAGGCCTGGGTGAGCGCGCGTTTTTCCGGTTCTGCAGGCGCGTCTTTTTCCCGCTTCTTCTGGGTGTGAACGCCTTCCACACAATGCAGCAGATGACGTCTGATGACTTCCCAGGTTTTGTGTTTCGGGTTCAGGGGCCTGATGGTCTGGCCCTCCAGATTCGCAGCAAATTCGCTGTAGGTCATTTGCAGAATTTTGCGCCGGTTGTGGTTGGTGAACAGCAGGCGGGCGGAATCCTGCCAGTTGAGCAACAGTTTAAGCCGGGCGATTTTTTCTTCTGGTTCTGCCGGGTCGTCGTAAAGGTACCAGCCACCGGTGGCTAGCTTTCTGATCCGGTTAATGGTCTGACTGGTATCCTGACTGGTGAGATCAAGTAAATTACTGTCCAGGGGAATCAGTTCAAAATCGCACGGGTCCGAAGGGCTCTCATTCCGGATGGCTTCAAATTCACCTTCGATATCACCGATGCAGGCTTCCACTTCAGTGGTTTCAAAATGCACCGATTGGCACAGGTCGCGAATATGATCAGGCAGGGTATCCATGATCTGTACCCGTTTAGTCTCAGCGGATTGCGGCTGCAAGGCCCAGATAAATGCCTCGGTAAACTTGTCGGCAGCTTTCCATTCGCGTGATTCGGGACCATAGCTGGTGTACAGCTTTTGCAGGAACTCGTACCAGGACCCCTGCAGCATGAAGATGGTAAACAGGGGTAGTTGCTTGCCGGTCATGTGCTGGTTAAGGACCTGCGCCGAATGAAATTTAGCCCGCTGACCAGCAATATCCTGCATTTCATGGTCAACCAGCCGGGTTTCCATTTTCAGAAAAATGGGTTTTTCTTTCCCGAACAATTCGTCCAGTGATGTCTGACAGGCATCCAGACTGGTACGGCCGGTCACCATAGAGCGTACAATGGTCTCGATTTTCTCCATGAACTGCTCACCAAGGACGCCCAGGTCCTCGCTCCAGCCCAGCCCCTCCCTGATCAGGGTGTCCATCAGGTTGAGGATTGGTTGTGCAGCACAGATAGCCCGAACGCCGTCTTTCAGGGCTGTCACGGCGATCAGGGGCGCAAGATCGCGAACAAAGGCTTCCAGTTTGAAATCGAGGTCGGTCTCGCCCAGGATGCTGGAGACCGCATCGTCGATGAAGGACAGCAGTGCGTGGTGCTCCTGACTCAGCACAGTACCCCGATGATACTTCTGAATCTGTACCAGCATGGGATCCACGTGATCTTCGATTGACAGGGCTGGCAGCGATGTCAGCAGCTGCACTAACTGCCCGACGGTGACCGGTTCGCGTTCGGCCTTCTTTGGCGTATAGAACCCTTTTAACGCCGCAGCGATATTCTCGTCAGTAAGACGATCGAACAGGTCTGCCTGAGGCATGCTGATTTCCGTGTGTATCTCTCCACCTGAAATCTTAACACCGAAAAGACTGCGAACTGTGACACGGGTCACAGTGTAGTCACGCGCATTTGCTCACGATAGTGGTGAATTTGACCATCCTCTAGCTGAATCCCCCTCGTCGCCACCGCCGGGCCCTGGTAAAAATCAAATAAAACAATGACTTGTGTTGTTGGCATGATGTCTGCTGTTCTAGCCTCAGGCTGGTCACTGCAAATGGCTTTCTGTAAACCGGTCGATGCACTCTGAGTGAAATCCTGGTGGACAACGAAGTGAATGACAAAATGAATTTTCCGGCGACCCATGCTACCACTGTCAAACCTCACACGCGGGCCATGTACGTCGCACTCGCCGTGCTGTTTCTGATGGTGGGACTGATTGGTATTCTGATTCCGGTCATACCCGGGTTGATCTTTCTGGGGCTGGCGCTGCTGATGCTGGGCAAGGTATCCCGGCGGGTGAGGGTCTGGACTGAATCTAAGCCGATGCTGAAAAAACTTGCCCGGCAACTCGACCGTATGGCTGCCGTTGATTTTCCGACTCGGCTCAAGGCCAGTGGATTGCTGATGCTTCAGTCTCTGATGAGCGCGGCAGCGGTCGTGGTGACAACCGGCTCGGGCGCGCTGCGGCTGCTTAAACGACGCCGTCGGCCTGACCGGTAAACAGCTGCCTGCCGACTTCCTGGTCGTCTCTGTCGGGGACATCATTCATCGTCCCGGAGACACCATTAGCGGAGCATCGTCTGACGATGGCTCCGTTTTTTTTGCCTGTGCTCACACGAGCCTTTCCTTAGGTTCCGACAATCGCTTCAGGTTAGCCTCATGATCATGCCGGTTGATGCGATACAGGCTCAGAACCGACAGGGCCAGCAAGTAGAAAAACAGCAGGACGGGAATGTAGATCCAGGCCAGTTCGGCCAGTGTTGACTCAGGTATTTCACCAGGCTTGGCCTGAGTGGGAAACTGAATGTAGGCCAGAATCTGTCCTGCAACGACGACCCCCAATCCATTCACTGCCTTCTGGGCAAAACTGTTTGCCGCAAAGAATATGCCCTCGGAACGGCGTCCGGTCTTCACCTCGCTGTCTTCGACAATATCGGCAATCATGGCTGCGATCAGGGAAGAAGAGGCAACAATGAGTGTCACCTCCACGGTGTTGAATAACACCAGCAACCAGAATAATTCATCAGTGCCGTTCTCTGGCATCAGTCCCATCAGGCGGAGCATATAGGGCATAGGCGCCATAGCAAAAGCGATTCCGGTAATCGTCATAGCGCCACGCTTTTTTCCCATGACTCTCGACACCCACGGGGCGATACCCAGTGCCAGCAGTGCTGACAGGAAGTAGGGCAGATTCATATAGCCAATCTGTGTGCTGGTAAACTCCCAGAAGTGCCGTGAAAAATAGATGCTCAGTGAAGTGGAAACACCCGCGGCGACAGCTGTCAGCAGGGCAGAAATAAACAGGGCAAAAAACGAGCGGTTTGACAGGGTTTCTCTGAGCTCCCGCAGATTCTTGTTCAGATCAAATGTTTGTCTCGGTGGTGGCTGACGTAAATTGGGAATGTGGCGATGGGTACCAACCGAGGAAACATAGATCGATAAAAATATGATGATGGAGGCCGTCAATCCATAATTCTCCCAGCCGGCTACGTACTCCAGTCCACCTTTTTCCTCTGGCAGAAATACCAGGTAGTTGAGCACAGCCATGGTGAGACCACCCCACCAGGCGAAGAAGTAGCGAACGCTCATCATTTCTGTGCGCTGATCATAGTCGTCAGTCAGCTCGGCCACCAGCGCGGTGGCGGGTATCTCATAGAAGGTGATCAGTGTCCGGATGAATACCGCCATACAGACAAAATACAGGAACAATGCATTTTCATCCCAGGCCGGTGG
>JAGRIO010000105.1 GCA_020443225.1 Pseudomonadales bacterium | reverse complement strand
AACCCAGATCAGTTGTGGGAAACGACTATGGATCCGCAACGCAGAACCATGCTTCGTGTGAGTATTGAAGATGCCATCGCCGCTGATCAGTTGTTCAATACACTGATGGGAGATGCTGTAGAACCCAGGAAGGACTTCATTGTGAGCAATGCGCTGTCCGTCGCAAACCTTGATGTATGATGAGTTTACTCTGAGCGCAACAGAGACCTGGCAAAGGAAGCCAGGTCTCTGTGTGTTTCCGGGGGATCATCGCTCAGCGATTGCAATGATTGCTGACCGTTTCCGGTCAGAACCAGAACGGGCTTTGCTCCCACGGCTCGGGCGGCCATAACGTCTTTAGTTGAATCACCTATGAATATCAGCGTCTCCGGTTTTACGCCTGCTGAACTTGCGATATTCAATAACAAACCAGGCCGCGGTTTACGGCACTCGCAGTTCTCATCAGGATGGTGAGGACAGTAGAAGATACCAGTAAGAACACCGCCGGCTGCCTCAACCAGTGATTCAAGCTTCTGGTGCATCTCATCCAGGTCTTTCTGGACAAACTTGCCTTTCGCTAAACCGGCCTGATTTGTAGCGACATATATCCGATAACCGGCCCGCGATAGCGACGCGACTGCTTCAATACTGCCAGGAATGGGGATCCACTCTTCCGCTGACTTTATATAGTCCGGCGAATCAATATTCAGGACGCCATCCCGGTCCAGGACTATCAAACTGGCTGGTGGTGTCAAAGTTACTGTAGCTCCGACAGATCAGCGACAGTCAGGAACAGGGACTGCACAGCCTTTAGCGTTAACAAACGGTTGGTACGAATCCTGTCGTCATCGGCCATCACCATCACATCTTCGAAGTATCGGTCTATGATGGGTTGCAGATCTGCAAGTATCTGAAGCCGAGACTCGTAATTATCTGCTTTGGCTAGTAAGTTAGCGGTTACTTCCAGAGAAGCGAAGAGCGCCGATTCAGCTTCAGATTCAAACAGACTGGCATCGGCCTCACCGCTGAGCTTGTCGGTTTTTCGCAGGATATTGGCGAGGCGCTTATTGGCACCAATCAGACTTTCCGCCTGCGGCTGAGATCTGAAAGCCTGTATGGACCTGACCCGCTGATTGAAACTACTGAGGTTGGTCACATTTTCCTGACCACCTCTGACGGCAAGAAAAACATCTGCTGGCAGTTGCTGATCCTGATACCAGTTAGCCATACGATCCAGTAAGTAGTCGAAAACGGGCGTCACATCGAAGTCTTTCTGATACAGCTCACCGGCTTTCTGCAGCACCTCCAGTATGTCGATATTCAGACCCTTCTCGATGCAGATACGAATCACCCCCAGGGTCTGCCGGCGCAACGCAAAGGGATCGCGGGAACCGGTTGGCGGTTGGTTGATACCAAAAAGACCAACCAGTGTATCCAGCTTGTCGGCCATCGCTACAGCCTGGCCAATGGCATTCGAGGGTAGTACGTCGCCAGAAAAACCGGGTAAATAATGCTCAGCAATAGCGGTAGCAACGTCAGCTTTCTCACCACCCGCCGTTGCATAGTACCCCCCCATAAGACCCTGTAGTTCAGGAAATTCACCAACCATATCCGTCACCAGATCGGCCTTACATAACAAACCGGCGCGTCGGGCATCATTCTGATCTGCACCCATCTGCCCAGCAATGAAAGCCGCCAGTTCCGAAATGCGACCGGCCTTTTCACGGTAGGTACCCAATTCCGCCTGGAAAACCACTTTCTCAAGACGAGCAAGATGATCATCCAGAGAGGTTTTCTGATCCTGATTAAAAAAGAAACCGGCATCCGTCAGTCGGGGAGAGATCACACGCTCGTTACCCTGAATAACAGCAGTCGGGTTGTTGCTTTCAATATTTGAGATGGTGACAAATCTGGGCAGCAGTTTTCCGCTGTCGTCGATCATATGAAAATAACGCTGATGTGACTTCATTGCTGAAATAAGTGCTTCTTCAGGCACCGACAAAAAGGTTTCATCAAAACTACCCATCAGTGCAACTGGCCATTCCACCAGTGCCGTGACTTCTTCCAGCAACGCCGGGTCGATGACGATACGGGCATTCTCCCGTTGCTCTATGTCTGCCAGTTGCTGGCTGATGATGTTCTGCCGGGCTTCAAAATCAGCAATGACATGATGGTCTTGCAGCGCCTTTATATAATCGTTGGGGTTGCTGATGGTGATGTCACCAGTGCTCATAAACCGATGACCGGTAGTAATGTTGCTGCTCTTCAACCCGAAAAAGGTGGCATCCAGTATTTCGCTGCCATACATCAGAATAACGTGATGTACTGGCCGCACAAATTCCGATCGGGAAGCACCCCAGCGCATACGCTTTTCGATAGGTAGTGCAGCAAGCGCTTTAGTAAAAACGTCGCTGATCACTGTACGAATGTTTTTTCCCTGTTCCACTGACCGGTAAACCAGCCATGTACCTTTAGGGGTTTCTTCCTGTTCAAGCTGACTCAGGTCTTCGATGCCGCAGGAGCGGGCGAATCCCTGCAACGCTTTGGTAGGGTTACCATCGGCATCCCAGGCTGCAGCGACGGCAGGGCCCTTGCGCTCTACTTTCTGGTCTGGCTGCTGATCTGTCAGTGCCGATACGAGTACCGCCAGCCTGCGGGGTGTGGCAAACCCCTGAACCTCAGCGAAAGCGAAATTCAGTTTGTTCAGCTCATCCGCTACCGACCGTACCAGCTGCTGGCGCAGTTTGTTCAGAGATTTTGGCGGCAACTCTTCAGTCTGAATTTCAAACAGCAAATCCCTAGTTTCCATTCGCCATCTCCTTCAGGTAATAATCACGAATGTCTGGTTCAGCCAGAGGAAAGCCGGCTTCGGCACGGGAATCGAAATAGGCTTTGGCGACACCTCTCGCCAGTGCACGTACCCGCAATATGAATCGCTGGCGCTCGGTAACAGAGATAGCGTGCCGGGCATCCAGCAGATTAAACGCGTGGGAAGCTTTCATAACAAACTCATAGGCAGCCAGCGGTAACCTGGCTTCAAGCAACCTCTGTGTTTCTTCTTCAAAGAAGTCGAACTGGCTGAACAGGGCTTCGACGTTCGAGTAGTCAAAATTAAACGCCGACATTTCCACTTCATACTGGTGGAAAACATCAGCATAGGTAATCACCTGATTGCCGGTTCTCGCGTAAGCGAGTTGTTGAAAATCTTCAACTCCCTGAAGATACAGGGCCAGACGCTCCAGACCGTAGGTAATCTCGCCAGTGACGGGGTAGCACTCAAGACCACCAACCTGCTGAAAGTAGGTGAACTGCGTAATTTCCATGCCATCCATCCATACTTCCCAACCCAGTCCCCAGGCACCCAGTGTAGGGGATTCCCAGTTATCTTCGACGAAGCGGATGTCATGCTCGAGTGGATCAATACCCAGATGTCGCAGTGAATCCAGATACAACTCCTGGAAATTCTCCGGAGAGGGTTTCAGCACCACCTGAAACTGGTAGTAGTACTGGTACCGATTGGGGTTTTCGCCGTAGCGGCCATCGGTCGGCCTGCGACAGGGTTGAACATAGGCTGCCCGCCAGTTTTCCGGACCGATGGAACGCAGGAACGTAGCAGGATGAAAGGTACCGGCACCTACTTCCATATCATAGGGTTGCATGATGACGCAGCCCTGGTCAGCCCAGAACTTCTGCAGTGTAAATATCAGATCCTGGAATGTTTCCGTGCTCATTTCCCTGTTCCGGTCAAAAAAAGGCGCTAAGTATACCAGTAAAGAAAGCAGCTGTTATCTTTGCTGTCCATCCAATGCAGCCGTGAGCTGATATAGAATATGTCATCTTGGTTAACCGGGCTGATCCCGGGCGAGGGAATGGAATGACCGACAATGATATCCAACGCTGTGGCTGGTGCCTGGGTGACCCGTTGTATCTCGATTATCACGATAATGAGTGGGGAGTACCCCAGTACGATGATGAAGTACTGTTCGAGTTCCTGCTGCTGGAAGGTGTGCAGGCCGGGCTGAGCTGGATTACCGTGCTGCGCAAACGGGAGAATTACCGCAAGGCCTTTGAAGGGTTCAATGCAGAGAAGATTGCACGCTATTCCGACAAGAAAATCGAAAAGCTGCTGCAGAACCCTGGCATCGTGCGCAATCGCCTGAAGGTGAACAGTGCAGTCAACAATGCCCGTCGCTATCTTGATGTTAAGAACAGCCATGACTCATTTTCTACGTACCTGTGGGATATGGTGGATGGCCGGGTTCAGGTCAACCAATTCAGCAGTCTGGCTGAGGTGCCTGCTACCACTCCCGTTTCAGACCTGATGAGCAAGCGGCTGAAAAAAGACGGCTTTAACTTTGTCGGTTCTACCATCTGCTATGCCTTCATGCAGGCAACCGGCATGGTGAATGACCATCTGATCACTTGTCACCGTCATCAGGCGTGCATCGGGCTGGCCTGATGAGCTTGTCCCGCACCGACAGAATCCGCAGTTGGCTGGCGTGGCTGATGCTGAAGTCCCTGTCCTGCCTGCCGTTGCGGGTCAGTCAGTGGCTGGGGTGCTTAATCGGCTGGTTTAATTACCGGCTTGATACCCGGGCAGCCAAGGTAACCCGAACTAACCTCGCTATTTGCCAGCCGCATCTGGGCGAATCAGCCCGGGAACAGCTTGTCAGAAGCAGCCTGTTGCATACTGGCATGACGATGATGGAAACCCCGGCGGTATGGCTGGGTCGGCTTCAGCGGATGAGTGGCTGGATCTGCCAGATTGATGGTGAAGCAATACTGAAAGCGGCTATCGATAAAGGTAAGGGCGTTATAGTGCTGCTACCACACTCGGGTAACTGGGAATTGCTGAATGTATATTTTGCCAAAAACACCCATATGACTGCACTTTACCAACCGCCGGAGCAAGTCTACCTGCAACCCATTATGGCCGGGATCAGGGAACATTATGGTAACGAGATGGTACCCACCAATGTACGTGGCATTGCAGTGCTGTACCGGCGACTGCAAGCGGGAGGTGTAACAGTGGTGCTGCCGGATCAGGTACCAGCCAGCGGTGAATTTGTGCCCTTCTTCGGAATGGAAGCACTGACTGACAGGCTGATAAGTCGACTGATCAGTAAGACGGGGGCTGAAGTCGTCTGCTGTCAGGTGAAAAGATTACCCACTGCCCGCGGGTTCCGGATAGTTTTCACCGAACCTGATGAGCAGATTTATTCAAAAGATCCGCACCAGTCGCTGCTGGCGATGAATCATTGTGTAGAGCGCTGTGCCCTCGACAGCCCTGAGCAGTATCAGTGGGAGTACAAACGCTTCCGGCAACGACCAACCGGTGAACTGCGTTTATACAACTACAATAACAGTCCGCATACCCATCATCTGTAGTCACATTGGTGGCGCAGCGATTGTTTACCCAATGGCCTTACTTTCGCCAGAACATAGGGGTGAACAGTACCAGCAGGGTGAAGATTTCAAGTCGCCCCAGTAGCATCGCGAAACATAACAGCAGCTTGGCAACCGGAGTTATTTCGCCGTAGTGATAGGCGACATCACCCAGACCCGGACCGAGATTATTGATAGAAGCACCCACGGCGCTGAAGGCTGTTGTGAAATCCATCCCGGTTGCCATCAGTGCCAGTTGCAGAAACAGGAACACGACGACATAGATAGAAAAGAATCCCCAGACCGCTTCTATGATATTGCTGGAAACCGGCCGCTTATTCAGCTTGATCGGAAAGATGGCGTTGGTATGGATAAGGCGGTGAATCTCCCGGATACCTTGTTTGCAGATGAGCATCACCCGCATAACCTTCATGCCTCCACCGGTTGACCCCGCGCAGGCGCCGGTGAAGGCACCGAAGAAAATCAGATAGGGCACCATAGTGGGCCACTGAGTGAAGTCCGCGGTGCCGAAACCGGTAGTGGTAAAGATGGAAACAACTTCGAATGCGGCATAACGTATGGAATCAGCCGGATCGTAGACACCATGGGTGATCAGAACAGCAGATACAATTACCGTCGCACCAATCAGCAGAGACAAGTAGAAAACCACTTCGTCGTCTCTGAAATAGTGAAAGATGGTCCGTTCCTTCCAGGCGAAGAAATGCAGGCCAAAGTTAATACCAGCGATGATCATGAAAAGTATCGCCACCGCTTCGATGGCCGCGGAATCAAAATAACCAATGCTGGCATCGTGGGTAGAGAAGCCACCAATAGCTACGGTTGAGAAGCTGTGACAAACCGCATCAAACACTGACATGCCAGCTAACCAGTAAGCAATGGCGCACGCCAGCGTTAACCAGACATAGATCGACCACAGAGCGACAGCAGTATGCTTTATTCTCGGAGTGAGCTTACTGTCTTTCATAGGGCCTGGTGTTTCAGCCCTGTAAAGCTGCATGCCACCAATACCTAACATTGGCAGAATGGCGACAGCCAGCACAATAATGCCCATACCACCCAGCCACTGCAGCTGCTGGCGGTAGTAGAGGACAGACTCGGGCAGATCATCTATTCCGACAATCACGGTTGCGCCGGTTGTTGTCAGCCCTGATAACGATTCAAATAAGGCGTCAGGCCAGGCTAGCTGCAGAGATTCGAGTTCTACAAACGGAATGGCACCGAAAGCGCCCAGCGCAGTGTAGAACAGGAAAGTAATAAGGAACCCGTCCTTGGTTCGCATCTCGTTCTTGTTGTTATAGAACAGACCAGCCAGTAGCAAGCCACCGGCGAAGGTATAAATGAAGGCTCTGATAAAGGCATCTATAGCCCCGTCGTTGTAGAACAGGGAAACCGCGATTGGTGGCAGCATCGTAAGGCTGAACATCATCAACAGACTGCCGAGTACTCTGAATGCGATCTGAATATGCATGGTCAGCAACCGGCTGTCAGAAGAAGGTGAATGGGGCCTGGAACAGCTTTTCGACCTCGTGGATCCTGCCCTTGTCTACCAGAAACAGAATAAGATGATCGTCTGGTTCAACGACAATGTCATCGTGGGCAATAATAACGTCCTGTCCACGAACAATAGCACCAATATTGGTACCCTGTGGCAAGTCAATTTCTTCGAGACGCTTGCCAACGACTTTGGAACTGCGACGATCGCCATGGGCTATGGCTTCGATGGCTTCGGCAGCACCTCTGCGCAGGGAATGCACTCTGACCACATCACCACGGCGAATATGAGTCAGGATGCTTCCCAGTGTGGCCTGCTGGGGAGAGATAGCAATGTCTATTTCACTGCCTTCGATCAGGTCAACATAGGCTGGATTGTTGATCAGGGTAATGACCTTTCTGGCCCCCAGGCTTTTTGCCAGCATCGACGACATGATATTGGCTTCATCATCATTGGTTACGGCACAGAAGACATCGGTTTCCTCGATATTTTCTTCCAGCAGCAGGTCCCGGTCAGACGCATCGCCGGCCAGCACAATGGTCCGGTGCAGATTTTCCGATAATTCATAGCAACGCTGGCGACTGCGCTCGATAATGCGCACCCCGTATTTGTGCTCGACGGCCCGGGCCAGACCCTGACCAATGTGACCACCACCGGCAATGATCAGTCGCTTGTTTGGGCGCTCGGTGCGACGCATCTCACTCATTACCGCCTGAATATCGCCCTTCGCTGCGATGAAGAAGACCTCGTCATCAGCTTCAATGATCGTATTGCCTTCCGGGATGATAGGCCGGTTCTTGCGGAAAATTGCCGCGACCCGGGTATCAACGGTCGGCATATGCTGACGGAGATAGCGCAGTTCCTGATCCACTAACGGGCCGCCATAATAGGCTTTGATACCCACCAGCTGTACTTGCCCGTCAGCAAAATCCATCACCTGCAGCGCGCCAGGGTTATCAATCAGGCGACGAATATCCTGGGTGACGATCTGCTCCGGGTTAACCAGATAGTCCACCGGCATGGCCTCATTCTTGAAGATGCCGTAGTCGAAATAGGTGGTTGAGCGAATCCGGGCGATTTTGGTGGGTGTATGAAATACCGTGTAAGCGACCTGGCAGGCCACCATGTTGACTTCATCGCTGTTGGTGACCGCGATCAGCATATCAGCATCTTCTGCTCCGGCCTGACGCAGAACATCCGGATGGGAACCCATGCCGCGAACCGTTCGGATGTCGAACCGGTCCTGTAATTCCCGCAAGCGGTCAGTGTCGTGATCAACGACGGTGATATCACTGGCTTCCTTGGTCAGGTTCTGAGCCAGATTACCGCCAACTTCACCCGCACCAAGTATAATTATTTTCATTCAGTGATTTCGTCTGGTTGATAGTCTGGCTAGTGGTTACGCCGGCTGTTTTCGAAGGCGGGCATAATAGAAGCCGTCATTCTTCTGTACCCGGGGCAACAGTTGCCGGCCGAAAGACAATGGCTTGCCCCAATCGGCGCCTATTTTATCGATCATTACAGCACGATTGGAACCCTGAAATTGTTCGATAACACTTTCATTCTCCGCTGGTAAGACCGAACAGGTTGAGTACAACAAAAAGCCCCCTGGTCGCAAATACTGCCAGGCCTTTTCTAACAATCTGACCTGAGTCTGCTGCAACTCCGGAATATCCGATGCTCGTCTCAGCAATTTGATGTCCGGATGGCGACGGATAATGCCAGTTGCTGAACAGGGTGCGTCCAGAAGAATGCGGTCAAACATCTGATCTGATTGCCAGTCCAGAAAATCAGTGGCGACAAGTTCTGCACTCAGGGACAGGCGGGCAAGGTTATCGGCCACCAGTTCCAGACGTTCTGCGCTGACATCCAGTGCGGTCAGTCGAATGTCTGAGCTGGTCTCCAGAATATGGCAGCTTTTCCCACCAGGTGCTGCACAGCAGTCCAGCACCTGGTCATCTTTCTGACAGTTCAGCAGAGTCGCTGCCAGTTGGGAAGCTTCATCCTGAATACTGACAAGGCCGTTATCAAAACCTGGTAGCTGAGAAACTTCCATTGGTTGTTCGAGGTAAATGGATGCGCTCGTCAGGTCACCGGCACTGGCGTCGATAACCTGTTCATGCAGCAGGTTGAGATAGTCTTCCCGACTTATTCGGGACAGGTTGACCCGAAGCACCATTGGGCCCCGGCTCTGGTTGGCAGCGAAAATGTCATTAGCGTCTTCAGGCCAGGCTTCCGCTAGTGTTTTAATCAGCCATGCCGGGTGATTAAACCGAACCTCAGGTACTGACACATCGGTAGCTGCCAGTTCGGGTTGTCGGCGTATGTAGTTACGCATTACACCATTAACGAGTCCTTTCGCCCAGTCTGCGCGGAAGGCGCGCGTGGCGCTAACGACATTATTGACGCTGGCATGGGCCGGTCGCTTCAGATCATCAATACTGTAGATGCCGGCCAGCAGCAAATACTGAATATTCCGGTATTTGCCCTTAAGTGGTTTATCTACCAGTTGCCTGACAATATGGTTGAGCCGGTACCAGTCGCGAATAACACCATAAACAATCTGTCGGGCCAGAGGAGAGTCGTCTTCCGTGAACAGGCCATCAAGTGATTTACCTTCTTCGGCAACTGCTCTGATGTAACGAACGGCTGTCTGATATTCCTTCATTGTGAAGAAAACTGTGTGCCAGGCAGGAACATTTCCCGGCGGGCGTTGAGCAGATCGGCAGGTGTAAGCACACTGCCTTTGCCAAGGGGTAACTGAATTCGGGTGATAAGTAATGCACCTTCACCACAGGCTACGGTTAATCCTGATTTATCCAGTGCCAGCACTTCTCCGGGTCTGCCGGACAGACTGCTGTTTACCGGGCTTGCTTCCCAGATTCTGATACGCATGTCGTTCAGATGAGTATAGGCCACCGGATCCGGGTTGAAACAGCGAATCACCCGGTCAAGGAGATCGGCAGTGGAATGCCAGTCTATCTGTGCTTCCTCCTTGCGGATTTTGTGCGCATAAAGGGCTTCGCCCACCTGAGGCTCAGGGCTGAGGGTTTGATTCGCAATCTGCTCAAGTACGGCCAGCAGATCTGCAATGCCCGCGCCTGCCAGTTTTCTGGTCAGCGTCTGAGCATTGTCATCCGGCGTAATTTCAACTTCGCTGCGCGCAAGCACATCACCGGTATCCAGCCCTGCATCCATTTGCATGATGCAGGTACCGGTCGCTTTATCGCCTGCCAGAATAGCACGCTGAATGGGCGCTGCTCCCCGCCACCTGGGTAGAAGAGAAGCGTGAACGTTCAGGCACCCGTGGGCAGGAAAGTTAAGCACATCCTGCCTGAGGATTTGTCCATAGGCGACAACGATCATCAGATCGGCCTGAAGGCCGGAGATAGCATCGAGGGTGATTTTCTCTGGTTGCAGTACCGGTAGCCCGTGCTTCAGCGCCAGTTGTTTCACTGGCGAAGGCACTGGCTTTTTGCCTCGTTTGCCTGGCTTATCCGGCTGCGTGATAACAGCCAGGATCTGATGATGTGATGTGATTAGCGCGGCGAGATGTTCAGCGGCAAATTCGGGCGTGCCGGCAAAGATCACCTTGAGGGCAGGGGTACTGGTCAAAGTCCTAGGCCCGGTACTTCTGGGCTTTCACCAGTTTCTTGCGTATGAGTTGACGTTTGGTATTGGAAAGGTAGTCAACAAACAGCTTGCCTTCAAGATGATCCATCTCATGTTGCAGGCAAACGGCGAGAATGCCTTCTGCGGACATCTCAAACGCTTCCCCGTGCTTGTCCAGTGCTGTAACGGTGATCTTCTCGAAACGCTGAACAGGTTCATAAAAACCAGGTACAGACAGACACCCTTCGTCGGTCTCAATTTCACCTTCTGAAGCGATT
>JAGRIO010000104.1 GCA_020443225.1 Pseudomonadales bacterium | reverse complement strand
AGGCATCTTATCGCCAATGGTGATACCTATTGGCAGGATGGGCCGCTTACCCGCGCTGTCAGGGAAGGCGCTATCTGCTATCTGGATGAAGTTGTGGAAGCCAGAAAGGATACCACCGTTGTATTACATCCGTTGTCAGACAACCGAAGAATTCTACCGATTGACCGAACAGGAGAGCAATTATCTGCGCCACCCGAATTCATGCTTGTGGTCTCGTATAATCCTGGCTATCAAAACCTGTTAAAAGGAATGAAACCCTCTACCAGGCAACGATTTGTTTCAATGAGCTTTGATTTTCCTGTGCCCGCTATTGAGGCCCAGATTCTCATGTCGGAAACAGGTATAGACCTGAAGCTGGCAACGGAACTGGTGGAGCTGGGGACAGCTTTGCGTCGCTTGAAAGATACTGATCTTGAGGAGTCTGTTTCTACACGATTGCTCATTTATACCGCCAGACTCGTTCGTGATGGGTTTAATCTTGCTGAGGCTTGCCGGGCAGCTCTCGTTGAACCTCTGACTGATGACGAGTCAACGATTGAAGCATTAATGCTGGTAATCATGGCTAAGTCCAGTGGATAAGGATTCTGTAGTACAACGCAGGATTGCGATAGTTGCAGAGACTTTATATCTGCTGAACCTGATGATATTGCCGGGTCTGGCGTTCATTCTGTTGACGATATTGTTTTTCAAATACCGCCGCTCGGAATCGGTAGTGATCTTCAGTCATCTCAGACAGACAATGGGGTTGTCAGTTATCGGTGGGTTTAGCGTTATCGCAACGTTTTCGTTTGTTGCTCTGTTTGGTAATACGTCTGCGGATACAGCCATGAAGTGGATGTGGTTTGTCTTAGGGTTTACTGTGATTCACAGCTCGTTGATATTGACTGGTGTGTACGGGTTGGTAAAGGCACTCAATGATCAGCCTTTCGTATTTGGCTTCCTGAACAGGAAAAAAGAACGGTGAACCAGGTTCAGATATGGCGTTTGATAACCCGTATTGGTTTCTTTGTGGTTTTTGTTACCGCGCCTGTTTTGAATGTGTTCAGACTGGATCTCTATGAGGGTAATTTCTTATTCTTCGGCATGGACTGGACCCTCGATATCAGAGATGGCGACGCTGCCGATATTACTTTCAATTTGATAACCCGTGCTTTTCTGCCCCTGGCGAGTGTTGTGCTGTTGATATCCTGGGTCTCTTACAAATTCGGCCGGATATACTGTGGTTGGTTGTGCCCCCACTATTCGGTCGTGGAAACAATCAATTACCTGATGCGTCGTTCTATTGGTAAACCGACTGTCTGGGCACGCAGTGTACAACCAGCCATTCGCTCCGATGGTGTTGAGACCATAGTCAAACACCAGTTCTTGCCTCTGACTATGGTTGCGATTATCTTTTTTGCTGCATTATGGGCGATCTCATTACTGACCTATCTGTTACCCCCGACAGTGATCTGGGGCAACGTGTTCCGGGGAGAACTGACTCACAATCAGTTTCTGTTTATCAGTGTAGCAACCACGCTGTTCGTACTTGAATTTACGCTGGCCAGACATTTGTTTTGTCGTTTCGGCTGTGCCGTAGGTTTATTTCAATCGCTAGTCTGGATGGCGAACCGGAAGGCACGGGCGGTCAGTTTTAATCGTGCAAGAGCCATCGACTGTGTCGGATGCGACAAATCCTGCGAGCTGGCATGTCCGATGATGCTTAAGCCAAGACGTGAGAAGCGTAAAATGTTTTCCTGTACTCAGTGTTTGCAATGCGTGCAGGCTTGTGACCGGGTTCAGGAAAATACTAATCAGGAAAGCTTGCTAGTCTGGCGAAAAGGCATCTAGTCGATGGAAGAATGGGTAGGCAAGATCTGGCACCGATTGGTTACCCGGTTGTCGATGAGGGAATTCCCTGATGCGGAAGTCAGATTGGAGACAGTGCAACCGATACTTGCTGTTTTCTTCAGAGCATTAGGGGGTGAGTCGGGGTTACGCATAATGCCTGCCAATGAGTCGAACCATGGCGCCAGACGACGTGTGGCAGACTATATCTCAGGTGAAAATCAAAAGGTCGAACTTGCCTGGTACGACCATGAGACGCTGCGACTGCCATCAGCCATCGCTGTTTTTGAAAGCAAAGACCTGAACCGGGAGTTGTTTATCTGGCTGGCAGCACTTGCTGTTTACCACCGGGCTGATAACAAATCCTGGATTGGGTCGAACTCGGTCGCGGCAGAGAAAGTGCTGAAAGACTACCCAGGTTTTCGAAGTGTTTATTGCCGGTTGGTTGAAGCCCACCTCGCGCAGAGGCCTGATCCAGAATCTCTCAAACCAGCAGAAGCTGCGACTGAGCGCGTCATTCAGAAAGCGCTACGCTTTCCGGGTAGTCAGCATGAGGACGTGTTGACGGTGAGATCACCCAGGCCCGTAGTACTGTGGTTGCATCCGGAACCACCTCTCAGCAAAGTGGTTTTGTCGCAATCTGACCCGGATGAACAGACTCGGGCTGGGACTGAAAACGAAGAGTTTGAAACAGAAAAGCGAAAGTCAGCAGAACGAGTTGACCATAATGCAACCCGGGGAGGGTTGCTGGCTTTCCGACTGGAGAGTCTGTTTTCCCGTGCTGAGTTTGTTCCTGTCGATCGCCCTTCAGAGGAAGATCTTGATGATGCCAGTTCTGCAGCAAACGATATGGATGTCATCAGCCTCTCCCGCGATAGACGTGGCGCAGCAAAACGTGTCAGGTTTGATCTTGATCTGCCAGCAGAAGCTTTTGACGATCAACAGCTCGGGGAAGGTATTCCCCTGCCAGAATGGAATTATCGTCAGGGTCGAGAATACGCAGATTTTTGCCGGCTCCAGTTAATGACGGCGAGAAATGCGGTTCCCCAGGCGGTGCCTGATCACCTGAAACGTGACGTAAGGCTTGTTAGGGCAATGTTTGAGTCTGTCAGGCCTTGCCGGCACTGGTTGCCGGCGCAACCAGATGGTTGTGAAGTTGATATCAATGCTTTAATTCAGCATGTCGTTGACAGGAAGCTGGGTCACTGTCCGCTGGACGCGAATTTGTTCAGGGATTTCAGAGAAACCGAAAGGGATCTTTCTTGCCTTCTTTTGGCAGATGTTTCGTTGTCGACGGATGCCCATGTCAACAATGAACAGAGAGTTCTGGATGTAATTAAAGATAGTCTCTATCTTTTTTCCGAAGCGCTTTCAGTGACTGGAGATCAGTTTGCTGTGTATGGGTTCTCATCACTCCGCCGAAACAATGTCAGATTCCATCAGATTAAGGAATTCTCTGAGCCGCTCTCCGATTCAGTGCGAGGAAGAATTGCCGCGCTCAGTCCGGGTTATTACACCAGAATGGGTGCAGCTATCAGATATGCGACTCAGCTTCTGGAAGCCAGACCAGCTCGTCAGAAGCTGTTGCTAATCCTGACTGATGGCAAGCCCAACGATCTGGACCTGTATGAAGGCAGATATGGTATTGAAGACACCAGAGTTGCGGCGACGAATGCCAGAAAAAGAGGGCTGCGGACATTCTGCGTGACCGTCGATCGTAAAGGCGCTGATTATCTGCCCTCTCTATTCGGCTCGAATTCGTATCTGCAGGTGAGAAACGCCAGCGAGCTTCCCCGCAAACTGCCTGGTCTATATGCCCAGCTGACAGCCAGATGAACTGTTACATCCCCTGACCTTCATAAGCCAGAATGCAGGCGTCATTCCGCTACGCTTTTCAGGGTGCTTCATCGTGGTCGAAGCGATGAATGCTGCTTTTGATAGGTTAGCCAAAACCCAGAAGAATTTCGATGTCTGGGTGGTTATGGGGCCTAAAGTCATCGACATCAGCGGCCTGTGCCACATCGCGAGCATTGTTGGCCATATCCGCTTCCTTGGCCAAGGTCACATTGTGAGCCACTTCTTCGAGCAAGTTACGCAACGCCTTGTCAAAGAATTTTTTTCATCGGTGTAAAAACCCTATACTCATGGCTATCAACCACAGATTGCAGCGCTTTTAGCTCTCCCGGCAGCAGGGTGACATCATGATGCGCAAAAACCGTTGCTAGCGACAGGTCAAAAAAGAGCAGATTCTGGTATCCGTAAGCTCCCTGCAAGTCCTCAAACAGCTGGTTCAGCTGCTCGGATTTTGCCATGGCTTCGGGGCGTCCATGATTCCGCAACTGCTTTATAGCCTCGCTATGTTCGACAATCAACCTACCATCGCCTCAGCGTTCCTTGAGAAAACTTTCAATCTGTTCTTACTTTGCCTCGGCGATCACCAAAACGAACAGGCCTCTTGCGAGGAGCAATGGCGAGTGACGTTTGACGGGTGTGATTAACATGATTCAGGGGGACATTCAGTTGACACGTTTTCAATTATAGACTATTCAAATCAAAAGACTTTTTCGGGATTAACTTCGCTGGAGGCAGGATCAACCGGCAAAAGGCCGTTTGCATTAGGTCGGAAGAACTGGTTGTTCAGCCAATCGGTTGAAGGTGCTAACGCCAGTGCGGCAATGTACTCACTGATTGAAACGGCGAGAGCAAATGGACTGAACACCTATACCTATCTGAAGCATGTGTTTACTGAGCTGCCAGGTTTGATCGAACAAGCAGCATCGTTAGATGAACTGATGCCCTGGAATACCGACCCGGAGGCGCTGGAAAAGTATCTGGTGTCTGGCACAACAGCGAAGTAAGCTCTATACGTCGATTACCGAGCGCTTACGTTTAATCTGCCTATCTTCAATGATCAGCTTCAGCTTACCCGAGGGATCAAACCCTACTTTTGCCAATCACATTGATTCGCCGGAAGAACAAACGCGGGATTCAGTCACAGGATTAAACTCACTGACCACAATCGGATGTCGTCGCTTTCTTCCCTTATGTTCTCAATTTAGGCGCAGTGTGCTTGTAGGTTAACCGCTGAACAGGTCGTCGCTTACCTATCGCTTACGAGTTTTCCTACTTCAGTTTCAGAGATTACACCTATCAGAAAAAGATGAATAAGTGGAACAATTGAGGTCCATCTAATCATTAGGGGAACAGCGTTGAGATCACTAAACCATGAAGAAATCGAATTCGTAAGTGGTGGAGAAACATCCGGAATCGTCGGGGCATTCGTTGCAGCGCCAGCGGGCTTCTCCTCAGGCGCTATTGCATCACTAATATGAGGCGGTACAATCGGAGGCATTGTAGGAGCGGGTGTAGGTTTAGCCGTTGGCATTGGATGGTCTCTCGCCACAGGAGGCGGTGGAGACGACGAGAGTCAATCAAAGAAGGAGGACAGCTGATAGCTGTCAGAAATTGGAGCAGGATGCTCTTTACACAATAAGGATGATCGTCGGATGTTTTTTCCTTCACCCAAAACTACCTGGGCAATGCTCTTTGTCGCAGCCTCAATAACACTTGATTTTAAGTTTGTTACTAGTTTGGAAAGTGCATCACGGGCGGATTACGTGCCTTTGATTTTGCTAAAGTATGCGATACCTGTTTTCTTTGCGGGTATCGCATATTCCTTCAATAAGTATTTTTCTGATAATGAATAATTTTCCCGCTCAATGGGTAAACACCTTTTGATTCAGGACAATGCTGTGCGGAACTAAGTCGCATCGCGCTCGATACACGCGAGATAGAACTGTCTTAACTGCAGGATCTGTAACCCAGCAAATGGTGTGGTGCCAGCGTCCCCGGTGGTGTCAGCCGCCCCGATCTGAGTTAACCTTGCTACTTGTCTTTATTGCAGGGTTAATTCGGTGTTCCGACTCATCACATCTCTGATCTTTATTGCAATTCTCGCAGCGGCGGGTGCTATCGGTAGCTTCGCCGCCTGGGGCTGGTATCAGGGCAGGGATGTCAGCAATGGCTTGAAGACCATTTATATTGGTCTCACCGACAAGTCCGTCAGGTACACGATTGCACCGAAAGAGGTGCCCGATAGAAAAACCGGTAACGTTATCTGGAAGGGGGATATCGCCAATCACAATCTGACAGAGGCCAGCGGGTTAGTCGCTTCCACGATGGATGATCATCTTTACTATGCGATCAACGACAGTGGCAATGAACCACAGATTTTTGCGTTAAAGGACACGGGTGAAGATGTCGGTTTCTGGCGGGTGGATATCGATGCTATGACTGACTGGGAAGATCTCGCTGCCTTTGAAAGGGAAGGGAATCAGTATCTGCTGATTGCAGACACGGGTGATAACTATCGCTGGCGCGACTATCTGACAATGTTGGTGGTCAGGGCGCCGGATATTAACGAGCTGCCTATGTCTGAATCAATTCCCGTCGAATGGGAGATTCATTTTCGCTATGAAGGCGGCCACAGAGACGCAGAGGCTGTCACTATCGATGAAGAGAATGAGCGGATTCTGATCCTGACCAAACGTCAGGTACCGGCAGAGATTTACAGTTTGCCGCTGCATGCGCGGGATGGCATTCAGACCGCAAGGATCGTCAGCTTTCTTTCCCGTTTACCGCAGCCTTCTGAGCAGGATCTGTGGGAAGACCCAACCTATGGATATACCCGCTCGCAACCAACGGCATTTGACATGACTGGTAGCAGGGCGGTGGTGCTGACCTATAAAGATGCCTGGCTGTATGAGAAAGGCTGGCGTCAGACTTGGGAAGAAGCTTTCGAGCAGACGCCTCAGCGCATTCGTTTGCCTAAGTTGTATCAACAGGAATCCGTTGCACTCAGTGCCGATGGCAAGCATTTGTTGTATACGACAGAACGGCCCGGCAACCGCGATATTGCCCCGGTGATGCAAGTGGATCTGAAGTAGTGTTCAAAGCTTGTCGGGCCTGAACCGCAGGGTAGTCTGATGGATAGTCTGGCTGACGGTACTTGAACCGGACCCTGAAGGAATCGAATAGCTACTGATCGGGTACCGGAAATGCATGACTCTCTTTGATGACTTTCAGCGCCAGCGTGGATTCCACATGATTCACTCCGGGAAACCGCAGTATCTGTTTCATACACAAGTCGGAGAAGTGATCCAGGTTCTGCGCCACCACTTTCATCAGGTAGTCATGGCTGCCTGATACGGCGAAACATTCCACGATATATGGCTCCGCCTCAACCGCTGCAAGAAAAGCTTCGGTTGCAGTATCGGGCTGGCGTTCCAGCGACACCAGCACGAAGGCAGTGACTTCCAGCCCAATCTTTTTGCGATCTACGCGCGCGCTGTAGCCAGCGATAATGCCAGCCTGTTCCAGTTGTTTGACCCGACGAAAGCAGGGTGATTCAGAAAGACCGATGGCTTCTGCCAGTTCTACATTGGGCATTCGGCCGTTGATCTGAAGTGATTGCAGAATAGCTTTCTCTGCAGATTCCAGTTTCATGAAGAAAATCCCCTGATATTTGTCTAATTGGGAAGTAATTTGTCTGAAAATGCAAACTTTAGCGCTGAATCAGACAAAAGTCTGCGATGCTTCTGAAATAGAATGGTGATCAACCTGAACACTGAAACCGGAGACAGCTGGCATGACGTTGATTGATCACGATAACCCTATGGGCCTGGATGGATTTGAGTTTGTTGAGTTCTGCGCACCAGAACCCGGCGTTCTGGAACCGGTATTTACCATGCTGGGCTTCCAGGAAATCGCCAGACACCGCTCCAAGCAGGTCAGCCTGTGGCGTCAGGGTGACATTAATTTCATCATCAATTACGAACCCGGTAGCTATGCGGCCTATCATGCCGAAGAGCATGGGCCCTCTGCCTGTGGCATGGCGTTTCGGGTCGGTGATTCCCACAAGGCATGGGATCGGGCACTGAAAATGGGGGCTCAGCCGTTCGATATTCCCACCGGACCCATGGAACTGCGGTTGCCAGCCATCCGGGGCATTGGCAATACCCCACTGTACCTGATCGACCGGTATGGGCAGGATCTTTCTGTATATGATATTGATTTCCGGTATCTGGTTGCAGACAGGTTTCCTGAGGGTCTCGGGTTCCGGCAGATAGATCATCTGACCCACAATGTTTACCGTGGCCGCATGAAGCACTGGGCAGCATTTTACGAACGCCTGTTTGGTTTTCGGGAGATCAGACACTTTGATATTCAGGGCGAACATACGGGCCTGAAGTCCCGGGCCATGACCGCACCTGATAACAAGATTCGCATTCCCCTTAACGAGGAAGCTGGCAGTCAGGGCCAGATAGAAGAATTCCTGATGGCTTTCAACGGTGAGGGTATTCAGCACATTGCACTATCCTGCGAGAACCTGCCCGCCGTATGGGACAAGTTAAACCGAGCCGGCGTACCATTCATGACGCCGCCACCAGACAGTTACTACGATATGCTGGAAGAACGGCTTCCGGGTCATGGTGAACCTGTAGAAGCACTGCGTAGCAGAGGCTTGCTGCTGGATGGCTCAACCGATGACGGCGAACCCAGGCTGCTGCTGCAGATATTCTCTGAAACATTAATCGGGCCGCTGTTTTTTGAGTTTATCGAACGTAAGCGGGATGAAGGGTTTGGTGAGGGTAATTTCCAGGCGCTGTTTGAATCTATGGAGCGGGACCAGAAACGTCGTGGCTTGCTGGGAGATGTCGCCTGATGCTGCAGGGTATTCACCACGTTGCCTATCGCTGCCACGATGCGCGTGAGACCGTGAGGTTTTACCAGCAGATGCTGGGCATGGACTTTCAGCTGGCCATTGCTGAAGACAAAGTACCTTCCACCGGCGAACCTGACCCTTATATGCATGTGTTTCTGGATGCGGGGCAGGGCAATGTACTGGCGTTTTTCGAATTGCCTGCATCAGCCAAAATGGACCGCGACCGCAATACCCCGGCCTGGGTTCAGCATATTGCCTTTCGGGTAGCCGGGCTGGAAGAACTAGCAGTCTGTAAGGCGCGTCTGGAAGCTGCTGGTATTGAAGTTACTGGCCCTGTGAATCACGGCATTTTCCAGTCTGTTTATTTCTTTGACCCGAATGGCCACCGACTGGAACTGGCGGCAGATACGGCGACGGCAGACCAGATGAAGCAACTGCATGAAGTTGCCGAGCCCATGCTGGAAGAGTGGCACCAAACCCGTAAGGCGCCGCGTCATGCTGCCTGGCTGCATGAGGCTGCGGCAGAGCCGACACCGGAAGGTGATGGCTGACTGATTTCTTCCGCTGACGACGGTCCTGCTGCTGGCATATGGCGCGGCAGATGGGTGGTGGATGACGTAGCACTGACTTTCGTGCATATTGCCCGGCTGACAGGTTAAGTACAGGTTCAGGACATCGTCATGATTGAATCACCAGCCGCGCAGGCAGAACTCGCTGCCCGCCTGCCATTTCTGCAGCAGGCTGACGAAAGCTTTCGTAGCGAATTCTATCGCGCAGCTTCACTGGTAAATTTACCGGCTGGCTATACCATCGCTGAAGACGGCAGTGACTGCGGCCAGTTAGCCATTGTTCTTGATGGTCAGGTCAGGGTGTTCAAATTGTCAGAAAATGGTCGCGAAATGACCCTGTACCGGATTGAGCCCGGCGACAGTTGCGTACTGACTGCCTCGTGCATCATCGGTGAGCGAACGTTCCCCGCCATTGCCGTCACTGAAACGGCGACTGCCGGATTACTGATTCCTGCTGGTCTGGTGAAACAGTGGATCGGCCATCATCCTGACTGGTCGGCATTTGTGTTTGGTCTTATTTCCCAGCGGCTGGCAGAGGTGATTACCAAACTTGAAGACCTCGCATTCCATCATGTGGATGAACGGGTCGCCGCCTGGCTGAAGGCCCGCAGCGATCAGGCCACATCCATCACGGTGACTCACCAGCAGATTGCTGCTGAACTGGGCACGACCCGCGAAGTTATCAGCCGCATCCTGAAGGACTTTGAGGCCCGCGGGCTGGTTCGCGGTCACCGGGGGCATCTGGAAATTCTTGACCCTGCAGGTCTGTAACCACCTGATTGTTGCTGACAGTACCTGCCAGCACGCCAGATTATTATTCCGAAAGGTGTTTTTGTCACATACCGCGATGCTGCTTCGGCCTAGTATGGCGTCATCAGTTAATGATGTAGCCGAATCAAAGGAGCAGGCAATGAAACAAAATGTAGGTGGTGCAGACAGAATTATCCGGATTATTGTTGGGTTGGCCGTGATCGCTGCCGGGGTCTGGTTTCAGAGCTGGTGGGGTGCAGTGGGGCTCGTGCCGCTGGGCACGGCGCTGGTGGGTTGGTGTCCCCCTTACGCCTTGCTGGGTATCAGCACTTGCAGTGTGAAGTCAGGCACTGAAAGCTGATTCGGATCAATGGGGTTAACCCCCCGAACCTGAATCAGTGTGGTTCTGGCAATGAAGGGTTCATTGCCAGGACCAGTATTATTGTGTCAGCAGGCTGATGATGGACTCTTCCGCCATACGTTGGCGGTTAAAGACCGAGACCTGCGCCTTGAACTGCAATTCCTCTTTAATCAGGTTGGTCAGTTCTTCCGCATAATCTGTGTCCTGCAGACCAGACAGGCGTTCAGCATCGGTCACTTGCTGTGAGAGCAGCTGGTCTGCCTGGGCTGTCAGGCCGTTACTGACAGCGCCAAGATCAGCCCGCAGGCCAGATATAGTCTCTTACACCGATACCAGCCAATGCGCTGTATGATCTTGCTTCCGTATCTAAAGTAGCCGCTACCACTCTGGCGATGATGAAGCTGTATGATGAGGGGAAATTTCGTCCCGACAAATACGTGCAGGATTATCTGCCGGATACAAAGGGGACGGTTGTAGGTCCGCTGCTGATGCAGGATGTACTCACCCACCAGGCAGGACTCACGCCGTGGATACCATTTTATAAGCAGACACTGCTGGCTGATGGTTCGCTGGATCCGAGATATTACAACCAGGCAAAGATCCCGGGGTTCACCATCAAAGTGGCCGATAACATTTACATGCGGGATGACTACCGCGACAGCATCTGGGCGCAGATCACGCAGACACCGCTGAAAACAAAAGGGTCATATAAATACAGC
>JAGRIO010000103.1 GCA_020443225.1 Pseudomonadales bacterium | reverse complement strand
CGCGGCCCTTCCCGGGTGTCTTCCACCTGATAGCCAGCCGCAGTAATGGCGGCTCTTAATTCATCGGCCCGACCCCAGTCCTTATCCTTCCTTGCCTGCTCACGGGCATCTGCCAGCGCCATCACCTCCTCCGGTATTTCCTGTGCCTCAGGGGTCCATTCCGCAATCCGGAGCCCCAGCATTTCATCGCAGGCGAGCAAAGTGGCTTTCTTGCTACCAGGGGAGATATCCGATTTCACCATATCCCAGATGACAGCCAGCGCTCTTGGCAGATTCAGATCATCATTCACAAACCCCATAAACCGGGCGAAAGTCTCATCATCGACTGTAGTTGCGTCACCCCATTCCCAGGCGGTTTTATAGAGCCGTGTCAGCGCAGTTTCAGCAGCTCTCAGTGAATCCCAGGTAAAGGACATCTGAGTCCGGTAATGCGCAGTCAGGCAAAAGTAACGGTAGACGATCGGATCAATATTCTCGTCAGCCAGTGCACCCAGACGCAGGAAATCGCCACTCGACTTGGACATCTTCTCTTTGCCCAGTTGCAGGAAGTAGCCATGCATCCAGAAGTTCGCCAACCGCGTCCCACGGGCAGCCTCAGTCTGGGCAATCTCATTGGTGTGATGGATGGGGATATGGTCTTCGCCGCCACAGTGGATATCAAAGAAATCTCCCAGATAACGGGCAGACATGGCGGAACACTCAATATGCCAGCCCGGAAAACCCACACCCCATGGGCTGTCCCATTCCATCTGGCGCTGTTCTCCGGCGGGCGAGAATTTCCACAGGGCGAAGTCGGTAACGAACTTGCGCTCACTGTCGACTCTGGCACCTTCCATCAGACCGTTAACGTCCAGCCGCGCGAGGTAACCATAGTCATTAAGCTTGCGGGAATCGAAATAAATGCCGTCGCTGGTACGATAGGTAAAGCCTTTGGCTTCCAGTTCCTGTACAAAGGCAATCTGCTCGGCAATATGATCAGTCGCCCGGCACCAGATGGTGGGCTCGGTGATATTGAGCGCCGCAAGATCTTCCCGGAATGCAGTCGTGTAAAACTCCGCCATTTCCCAGGCAGTCATACCAGTGCGTCTGGCGCCCAGTTCCATTTTGTCTTCGCCGGAGTCCGCGTCAGAAGTCAGGTGCCCGACATCGGTGATATTCATCACCCATTCCACCTCGTAGCCATTGGCCACGAGAGCCCGGCGCAGCAGGTCTTCAAAGACATAGGTACGCAGATTGCCGATATGTGCGTAGTTATAAACCGTTGGGCCGCAGCAATAGACGCCTACCTTCCCTTCATGCAAGGGAGTGAACTCGCGGATTTTGCGTTCATAGGTGTCAAAAAATCTGAGGTCGCTCATCAATCTGGTCCTGCCGGTTGAAGCTGCGCATCATAAAGAAACTGCTGACGATGACAAGTGCCTGCAGGTGAAGCTCAGCTGGCAGGAAACCGCTCTGCCATCACCCGTTCAACGGTATCGACAACGGCCTGAGTCTGCTGATCAATTTCTACATTGACCCTGTCACCCATTTGCATCAGACCGAAGTTTGTCCTTTTCATGGTTTCCGGAATCAGATTCACGCTGAACTTATCGCCATCTACCGCAGCGATGGTCAGACTGGCACCATTCAGCGCCAGAAAACCTTTGGTAAAGACGTACTTCATCCAGGCGGGATCACCCTCAAAGGTCAGGCGACGGTTGTTCTCTGAGTCAGTAATCTCAGCGACTGGCGCCGTTCCGATGATGTGGCCGGACAAGATGTGCCCGCCAATCTCAGCATCGGCCTTCGCAGAACGTTCCACATTGACCAGTGAGCCCACCGTTAATTCGCTGATATTGGTGATCGCAAGCGTCTCTGCAATGGCATCAAACCATACCTGATCAGCGTCGATTGTCGTGACCGTAAAACAGGTGCCGTTGATGGCGACGCTGGCACCCAGGGTCAGTTCTGGCAACAACTCTGCAGGCAGGCGGATACTGAAGGTCATTAGCCCGGGCTTGCGTTCGACAGTTTCAACAGGCAACAACGCCTGAACAATACCGGTGTACATGGTGAGTCTCTCTTAATCAGATATCGAAGTAAGATTCCTGGCACGCCTGCAGATACAGCATCCATGGGGTTGAGCCGTGATAGTCCTGCGCAGGCGCGCGATCTACCCGTTTGCGGGCTTCGTGGAAATGCCGCACACCCAGCATCTCTCTGGCAACGATGTCCAGGTGTTGCATGTAGCTCAGGGCTGGATTCTGCCTGGCGCGGAGTTTCGCCTGACGTTTAACCGCCCTCAGATCTTCGTTGTTAAGTGTGATGACAGACATGACATTCTCCTGACTGCTGCATGCGCCGGGGCCACTTCAGGTCACATTCCAGTTGAGAATGTTCAGGATTGGATAATCAGGATAGTGCGATCGCTTTGCCCTGTGGTGGCCGGTGCCTATCCGACACCAGCCGGAACATTAACCATGCACTGCACCAATGTCAACCAGCGAAAGAGTCGCTGCTCTCAGGTTCCACGGGTGATATTACACTTTATTTTCCTGGTCTATCTAATTGAAATATATACTTTTCATTGACGCTCAATTTCGAAGTGGCTCGAAATCAAAGATAACCTCTTCCCGTGCACCCGTGCTGATAACCTTGCCATCAACGATCCGGCTGAGCGCATCGACTACCAGATTATCCAGCACGCAGCTGGCAGGTGTGGGCAGGTTAGCCTCTGTTCGCTGGTTCTCCCCAGACGGGCTGAGATAGTAAATGCCCAGCAACAGCGAACTCCCGGTCCTTGCCATTTCCAGCCTTCTGACATCCTGTCGCTCCAGTCCCAGCTGCCCTGCCCCGGCCATGCAACGGACAGTGCACTGGCCTGGCTGCTCGCAGCGGTACTCCATGACTTCACTCACCTCATGGGTCATTAACAGTTCTTCTGCCAGGATACCGCGATAGGGTTCCTCTGCCCGGCCTGCCGGAGTAATCAGAGACAGAATAATCACCATCACCGCTGCTGCAGACCTGTTCATAACAGTAACCCCGCGATAGCACCGGTCATGCAGGTTGCCAGCGTACCGGATATCAGTGATTTGGGTGCCAGCCTGACAATTTCTTCACGACGTTCAGGACACATAGCGCTGAGCCCTCCTACCATAATGCCGAGGCTGCCAAAGTTCGCAAATCCACACAGCGCATAAGTTACGATCAGCCGTGACCGTTCGGACAGGGCATCAGCAGGCAGATCAGCGAGCGCAAAGAAACCTAACAGTTCATTGAGCACAGTTTTTATGCCGAGTAAGGAACCAGCGGTGACACACTCCTCCCAGGGAATACCCATCAGCCAGGCCAGAGGCACAAACAGCCAACCCAGCACCCGCTCCATAGTGAGGGGAGCATCAGCAAATGCTGGCAACAGGCTGAGCGCACTGTTCACCAGTGCGACCAGACTGACCAGCACAATCAGCATTGCCCCGACATTGACCATCAGCCGGATGCCATCAGTTGTTCCCCGACTGATAGCGTCAAGTACGCCGTGGTACTGAACTGGCTCAACAATTTCATCACTGCCGGTAGTTTCATCCCCTGGCACGATCAGCCGCGCTATCAGAATTGCTGCCGGTGCACTGATCACCGACGCGGTCAGAATATGTCCCAGAGAATCGGGAATAATCTGACTCAGAATAATGGCATAGAAGATCATGACCGAACCTGCCACAGTCGCCATGCCGGTCGTCATCACAATGAACAGCTCACTGCGGGTCAGCTTGCCGATATAGGGCCGTATGAGCAGCGGCGCCTCTACCATGCCCAGAAAAATATTGCCCGCCGTGGAAACACCAATCGCCCCTCCTACTCCCAGGCTGCGGCGCAATAACAGCGAAAAGCCCCGAATGACCACGGGCAGAACCCGGTAATGCCATAAAATGGCGGAGATAACGGTGAAAAACAGAATAAGCGGCAAGACCCTGAACGCCAGAATGTAAGTAGCCCCGGGGTCAGTCACGGCAAAGGGATAAGCCACATTGGCCGGGTCGCCGCCAAGATAGCCAAACACAAACTGAGTGCCAGACTCTGTGGCGTTTGCCAGTGCCACAACACCTTTATTCAGCAGCGCCAGCCCATCCTTGACCAGCGGCACCCTGAACATGATCAGCGCAACGACAAATTGCAGGCAAAGACCGGTTACAATGAGCCGCCAGTCGGGTAATCGCCGGGATTCACTCAGCACCCAACTGATAACAATGAAGGCCACCAGCCCGAACAGCGCTTGCAGAATAAGAAGAGTTTCGTTCATAACCACCAACGAGTAACCGGTACCTATGGATAGTTCCACGATTTCCCCCGCCAATGCAATGGTCAGACGCGATGGCAAAGATGGTAAAGGTGCACCGGGGCCGGTGCTGGTATGCGGCAGTATCGCCATTGACCTTATCGGGCGTTACAAAGGTTCCTTTGCTGAGTATCAGGCCAGATACCCGGTCAGCAATCTGAATATTTCCCTGCAACTGGCAAGCTTTCATACCGGGTTTGGTGGTTGCGGTATGAACATTGTCTATGGCCTGCATTGTCTGGGTGTCGAGGCCGTGCCCCTGAGTTCTGCCGGGCTGGATTTTGATGATCAGTACCGCAGCCATCTCGAGGCACAGGGCATCTGCACCAGTTACATCAATATCGATCCGGATTACCCTAAGTGCGCCAGCGCTATGCTGATCTCGGATCAGGAGGGTAATCAGATCACCGCCTTTCATGCAGGGGCTTCTGTCTCCACCCACCGTGCCGACCCTGCCGATATTGCTGGCATAGAAACTTTCTCTGTCGCGGTTCTGGCTCCGGAAGATGCCACAATTATGCTGCGCCAGGGCAGAAGCCTGCAGGAACTGAGGGTTCCAATTGTGCTTGATCCGGGCCAGGGACTGGCAGAATTCTCCCGTCAGGAACTGCTGGAACTTATCAGTCTGTCTGACTACCTGCTGGTCAATGAGCATGAATGGGAAATAACTCAGCGCATAGCCGGGATATCGGCAGCAGTGCTGACCACAAAGTTTAAACAAGTGATTGTCACCCACGGCGAGCGGGGTTCCAGCGTGTACTTAACCCAGGGAGACATCATCGACACTGCCGCCGTACCCTGCCCCGCCCCGGTTGACCCGACAGGCTGTGGCGACGCTTTCCGGGCTGGCTATGTCGCAGGACTGATCCGCTCACTGGCCCCACAGACCTGTGCCCGTCTCGGCGCGACTCTGGCGAGTATCAATCTGGCCTCGCCAGACACCCAGACCTATCAGGTCAATGGGGCGAATTTCTCTGCGCTCTATGAAGCTACTTATGGTGAACCGGTACCGCCAGCCATCATGAGGCAGCTGGCGTGACACTTCGCTGCCGCGCCCGCCGTTGCCAGAAGGCTGCAATCCGCAACATCCAGGCGCCTGTCGCCACCATCAGCAAGACCAGATAAGTCTCATAAGATTCGTACCGGGCAGCATCTGCAGGCAAGCTGACCTGTTCACTGCCTAGACGCCCGAGGTAGGTGAGAAAGAAGCCACTGAAGGCGCCATACATGCCAACCTTGTGCAATGGTTTCCAGCCTTTACCCAGCAACCGCAACCCTGGCGTATTAGAAGTGATGGCCATCAGCCCGATCAGCAGGTAAATCAAAAGGGCTGGAATATCTTCTGCGGTGAACCACTGTCGCTGCTGCTGCAGGAAACCCACGATCGCCACCAGATGAATGAAGTGTGCAAAGGCAAATCCGAGCCCCAGCTGCCGCCGGCGCCGCAGCAGAAAGCCAGAGAACCCGTTCGGCACCAGCTGCCAGGCAGCTGAGGCAATAAATACCGGCAGGAAAAACATAAATGAGAGCCGGGCACTATAGCGGGTGAACAACAACGAGGCGTCTTCATTCCAGCCCTGCGACAGCAAAATCACGCCGAACACCCCAAGTTCAGCGACGATAATGGCCGAAATCAGCACCAGATAAAAATCACCCTTCCCCATCGGGCGACGCTGAACTTTCTGTGATGGTTGTGCGGCTGTCCACATATAGTCTGCTCTGTCTGACGCATCGTGTTGGATAATTTGGCGTGTAATTATGTCGCACCCTGGCTGCAACCCGGCTGTACTGGCCCGCATTAATCCCGCTCAGAAGGCCTTATCAGGGCCTTCAACCAGCTGGCGAGTGTATTCCCTCCCAGCAAGTTACTGTAATACTGGTGTTCGAAGTCACTATAGGGTTGCTGCCCGGTGAAGAGGGCCTCACGCATGGTGAGGTGGTTGGGATCCACAGCACCCACCACCCGTGCAGGATTGCCCGCCACAATACTATTGGCGGGTACATCCTTTGTCACCACAGACCAGGCTCCCACAATACTGTTGTCACCGATAGTTACACCCTTGCTGACCAGAGCGCTGTCACCAATCCAGACGTTATTCCCCAGTCTGATGGGGCCGGTTTTCCCTGGCGCGTAAATACGGTGCTGAATATCATGCAAGTCGGCATCGCTCAGGTAGCAGTTCATCGCCAGCATGCAGGAATGCCCAATCAGAATTTCACTGGCTGATGTAATTCTGACGCCTGGATTAATGATGCTATAGCTACCGATTTCAATCCTGCCCTGACCTTCAAAGACCGCGAGCCTCACCGGCTTGTCGGGCAGGCACATCACGTGCACGTGGTCTCCCAGATGAATATTGGGACCAGATAATTGCAACGACGCCGGTCCGTAAACCCGGAAATCTTCTCCGCAGCTGTCCAGTTGCGGACGCAGGAAATACCGGGTCCGCCAGGCAGAAAGGTTCTCACTGACAGTTTTCAACCAGTAAGGGCGATGATCTTTGCGCATCAGTGGCATTCCGCGATGTCAGTGGACCGGCAGGCGTGGCGCAGTTTGGTCAATTTACCGGCTCAGCACAAGTCTGTGGCCACTGTCACTAAGGGTATGTGGAGAGTTCAGGGAGAGTTCTGGGAGAGTTCAAGGGAAGCAAAACCGATGACACCAACCAGTCACCGGTAACCGCCAGGCAGGGAGTGGTAAAGCATCGGGGACTGTGTAAGCATTGCGCTCGCGAAAAAAACAATGACGACAATAAATACGCCAGAGAGCACCATGGAAAGCGGACGCATTATCTTTCTGAATGGCACTTCCAGTGCAGGAAAAACCACCCTCGCCCATGCCCTGCAGGAATATTTTGCCGAGCCGTGGATTCATATGGCGCTGGATCAGTTTCGTGACGGTCTGCCGGACAAATACCGGGGGCTGAACTCACCGGAAGGTACCAGTGGTGCACGTGGCCTGAATGTGGTGCCTGTTACCGATGTCGCGGAACCTTTTACGGAAGTTCGCTTTGGCGCCTGCGGTCAGCGAATGTTGCGCGGTATGCGGCGGGCCATTGCGGCGATGGTGAGTGCCGGCAATAACGTCATCATCGATGACATTATTCTGCAGCCGGAGTTTCTCGATGACTACCTGCATACCTTCGCCGGTCTGGAAGTCTATTTTGTCGGGGTCTGGTGTCCGAAGACAGTCATCAGCCAACGGGAACTGGCCCGTCCCGGCCGCTTTCCCGGCACAGCAGTAGGTCATTTCGACGCCTGTCATCAGCATGGTGTTTATGACATCCGTGTCGATACCTCAGTTGCGAGTCCGGCGGCCTGCGCGATTGCTGTCGGCCAGCACACAGAGAACCATCCACCCCGTGCATTTGATTCGCTGCGTAACCAAAGGAGCATCTCTGCCTCATGACTGAAAATACTGCTGCCACCAATACTGCGGACGCTGCCAGCGTGGAAGACACCTTTCTGGGTCAGCCCCGCGGCTTATTTGTCCTGTTTTTCACCGAAATGTGGGTTGTTCAGCTACTACGGGATGCGGGCATTGCTGATGCTCTACCTCACCAAGCATTTCCTCTTTGGTGACCGTGAAGCAGGCCTGATCTATGGCAGCTATGGTTCGCTGGTCTATGCAACCCCGGTTATTGGTGGCCTGATTGCGGACCGTTTCCTGGGTCACCGCAAGGCGGTCGCCTTTGGCGCTTTTCTGCTGGTGTGTGGTCATTTTGGTATGGCCTTTGAAGGACCACCATCGACGCTCGCCGCAGATGGCAGTGTTCAGCGTGCTGCCCTCTATGAACAGATATTCTATCTCTCACTGTCCTTTATCATCGTCGGTGTGGGTTTCCTGAAAGCCAACATTTCAACCATTGTCGGGCAGTTGTACGGCGACAACGACCCCCGCCGGGATGGCGGCTTCACGATCTTCTATATGGGCATCAATGTGGGTGCCTTTACTGCCACACTGGCATGCGCCTGGCTAGGCGAGACTTATGGCTGGCGCTACGGTTTCGGGCTGGCGGGTATTGGCATGCTGTTTGGCCTGCTGGTGTTCCATCTGTACCGGATCCATTTGCTGGGTGTGGGTGAACCCCCGTCACCGGACTGGCTAAGTACCCGGGTATCGGGCCTCAGCCGCGAACGCTGGATCTACATTGGCGGCGTAGCAGCCGTATTCCTCATCTGGCAGCTGATACAGAACACTGCCGAGCTCGGTGGTATGTTACTGGGCTTTGGAGCGGTCATTCTGGCCTGGGGCATCTGGTTCGCCCTGCGTCGCTGTACCGAGGTGGAACGGGACCGGATGCTGGTCATGTTGTTCCTGATATTTATGTCAGTCGTATTCTGGGCATTGTTTGAGCAGGCTGGTTCATCTCTGACGCTGTTCACCGATCGCAACATCGCCATGGGCAATTACTTTACGGCTGGTATGTTCCAGTCACTCAACCCTTTCTACATCATCGTTCTGGCACCCGTCTTTGCCTGGGCCTGGGTCAGACTTTCGGCCAGGGGTCTGGAGCCCACCACTCCGGCAAAATTCGGACTCGGTATCCTGCAGGTCGGTCTGGGATTTGCGGTCCTGGTGGCCGGGGCATCATTTGCCGGGCCAGACGGAAAGGTCGCAGTGATCTGGCTGGCGCTGATGTATCTGCTGCATACCACCGGCGAGCTTTGCCTTTCGCCGGTGGGTTTATCGATGATTACCAAGTTGTCAGTTAAGACCATCGCAGCGCTGATGATGGGAATCTGGTTCCTCTCCAGCTCCTTCGCACACTATCTGGCGGGTATGATCGCCGCCGCCATGGCAATACAGAGCGGCGGCACGGAAATTATTCCGGCGGCAGAGTCGCTCATCATCTACACCGATGTATTCGCCAAACTGGCTATGCTGGCTGTGGTTCTGGGAGTCGTGGTACTGGCACTGTCGCCCGTGTTGCACAAGCGAATGCATGGAGTTCACTGAGCCGCAGAAAGATGATGTCATCAACATAACGGGATATTTATGAACGCTGACCTGTTCTGACGAACTCAGGCGTATTCAACAGGAGATTGCTATGCCAGCTAAAAACACCTCGGGACCAACCAGCCTCAGCTATCGTTGTGGCACGGCAACTACCCCGCTGCGTTACCAGACTATCGGAGATTGCCTGACAGAGACCGCCAGACACCACGGCGACAATGATGCGCTGATCGTGCCCTGGCAAAATATTCACTGGAACTACACAACCTTTAACGCTGAGGTTAATCGTTTCGCCAGTGGACTGCTGGCACTGGGCGTTGAAGCCGGCGACCGGGTCGGCATCTGGGCACCAAACTGTTACGAATGGGTTGTCACTCAATTTGCCACTGCCCGGATTGGGGCCATCATGGTCTGTATCAATCCCGCTTACCGCCTTTTTGAGCTCGAGTATGCGCTCAACAAATCCGGATGCCAGGTTCTGGTCACCGCCGAATCCTTCAAGACCAGTCACTATCTCGGGATGCTTCAGACTCTGGTCCCGGAACTACAGGACGCAACGCCCGGCGCACTCTCTGCCGCGAAACTGCCTAACATCAATACCATAATTCGCATGGGTGCAGAGCATACCCCGGGTATGCTCAACTTTGACGCGGTCTGCCAGCAGGCTCCGGTTTCAGACGAAATGCTGGCTCGACGCAGCGCGCAATTGCAGCCTGATGACGCGATCAACATTCAGTTCACGAGCGGTACCACAGGCTCTCCCAAGGGTGCCACGCTGTCTCATTTCAATATTCTGAACAACGCCAGCCAGGTTGCCGCGGGTATGAATTTCACAGCGCAGGACCGTCTTTGTATTCCGGTGCCGCTGTACCACTGTTTCGGCATGGTCATGGGCACACTGGCCTGCGTCTCGACCGGCGCTACCATGGTGTTTCCGGCGCCGGCGTTTGAGGCAGCCGCTACCATGCAGACGGTGCAGGACCAGAAATGCACCGCGCTGCATGGCGTACCGACGATGTTTGTGAATGAACTCGAGTTGCCGGACTTTGCCAGCTACGATCTTTCCAGTTTGCGCACCGGCATTATGGCAGGTGCACCCTGCCCTGAACCCGTGATGCGACGGGTCATCAACGAAATGCATATGTCTGAAGTAACAATCATGTACGGTCAGACCGAAACCTCACCGGTGAATCATATGACCGGTATTCACGACCCCATAGACAAACGGGTTGGTACCGTTGGTCGCGCCGGCCCTTATGTGGAAATCAAAATCATCGGCGAACAGGGCGAACTGCTGCCCCTCGGCGAAAAGGGTGAGCTGTGTTGCCGGGGCTATCCGGTCATGAAAGGCTACTGGGACGATGAGGAACAGACTGCAGCCACAATCGATTCCGCAGGCTGGTTGCATTCCGGTGATCTGGCGGTCATGGACGCAGAAGGTTATGTGCAGATTGTTGGCCGCATCAAGGACATGATTATTCGCGGTGGCGAGAACGTTTATCCGCGGGAAGTCGAAGAATTTCTCTACACCCACCCGGATATTCAGGAAGTTCAGGTATTTGGTGTGCCTCATGAAATTTATGGTGAAGAGGTCTGCGCCTGGATAAGGTTAAGGCCCGGTTCCTTGCTGGACGCCGGGCAGATCAGGGATTTCTGCCGCGATCAGATCACGCACTTCAAGATTCCGACTCATATTGACCTGGTGGATGACTTTCCGATGACTGTTACCGGCAAGATTCAGAAGTTCAAGA
>JAGRIO010000102.1:1255-11100 GCA_020443225.1 Pseudomonadales bacterium | reverse complement strand
CTGGATTGGTACCAATAATGGTGGTCTGGCGCACTATGATCAGGCTGCAGACACCTTTGTCAGCTGGCAGCATGATCCGCAGGATCCCGAAAGCCTCAGCAGTAATGACATTCGCATCGTCTTTCTTGATAGCAGCAATCAGTTATGGATCGGAACCAAGGGCGGGGGTCTGAATCGCCGGCGGTTGAATCAGGAAGGGTTTGAGAAGTTCAGGGCTGACCCGGCTGACCCGCATAGTCTGCCCAGTGACAGCATTACTGACATATTTGAAGATGATGATGGAATCATCTGGATTGGGACAGAAGGTGGGCTGGCGCGGTTTGATTCAGCGAACTCGGCTTTTGATGTCTGGCAGCATGATCCGCGGAATGAAGACAGTCTCAGCGATAATTTTGTTCGCAAGATTATCCGTTTCGATGATGATCTGTGGGTGGGAACCAACAACGGGGGAATCACCCGCTTCGATGATTCGATGACGGTTATCCGTCGCTACCAGCCTGAAGCTGGTAATCCACGTAGTCTGCCCCATGGCCTGGTGAGAGATCTGGAAGTCGATCACGAAGGAACCCTGTGGGCGGGTACTGATGGTGGTGTTGCAGAGTGGCAGCCCAACTCTGACGATTTTGTCACGTACACCCATAACGCTGAGGACCTGAAAAGTCTCAGTACTAACCGCGTCGAAACTATCTATCTGGATCGCTCTAACGTGCTGTGGATAGGTACCTATGAAGGGCTTAATCGCTGGAACTACCTTAGCAGCGCTTTCAGTTACTACACGGTACAGGATGGGGATCTTAAGAATGACGCTGTCCACGGGTTGACAGAATCTCCTGATGGTACTGTATGGGTGGGCACATATGGCGGTGGGCTTGACCGTCTGGTACCGGATGGAAAGGGTAATTATAAGCCTCAACCCTATAAGATTTCCCTGCCTGACGACCGGGTAATGTCTTTATGGGCGGAAGACAACAACAATTTGTGGATTGGTTCCCGGTCCGGTGGCCTGTGCCATTTGCAGGTTCAGGAACAGTTGCTGAATTGTGCAACCCATGATCCTGATAATCCTGACTCGCCCAGCGTGAACGGTATTACCGCTGTGTGGGGTGACGATTCCTATCTGTGGGTATCGACTTATGGTGGCGGTCTGAATCGAATAGAGCGTGCTTCCGGGCGCTACCGCCATTACCGGTTTGATGAAAATAATCCCAGAGGCATTTGTTCAGACAGGATCCTGGGCTTTCTGAGGGATTCTGACGGACAATTGTGGTTTGGCTGTGAAACCGGCGGTATGAGCAGGTACGTTCCGGAAACGGACGATTTTGAACGGGTGGCAGCAAGCAGTGATGACTCGGGTGATGGCTTAAGTAACAACGCAGCCTGGGAGTTGTTTGAGAGCAGTGATAAAACCCTCTGGATAGGCACGCTGAACGGTGGTGTGAATGCCTGGAAGTATGCCGACAGATCTGCGGGCCGGGCCACGTTTACCCGCTATGACCGGACTGTTGGACTGCGGAGTAATACCATCTATGGCATTCTTGAAGATGACTCCGGCGCAATCTGGATGAGCAGTAACCGCGGACTGGCACAGCTGAATCCCTCCACCATGGAAATCCGGCACTATGATCAGCATAACGGTACCCGCGGAGATGAATTTAATTTCGCGTCCCGGGTTCTGAGCCGGTCCGGTGAATTGTTGTTTGGTGGTAACGATGGCTTGCTGGTGCTTAATCCTGACGATCTGATGTCGAACACCCATGTGCCAGAGATTGTGGTCAACGGCACCAGCAGTCTGAATAAGAAAGTTTCGTCTCACAGTTCGCTGACTGTGTTGCCGGATATTGAACTCGATTACACCGAACGACTGATAACCTTTGAGTTCGCTGCGCTTGATTATGCCTCTCCGGACAAGAATCTTTATCAGTACCGTCTGGAAGGTTTTGATGACGACTGGATTAATGCTGATGGCTTCAGAAGGGCAACCTACACCAGTCTGCCTGCAGGAGAGTATGTTTTCCGCGTTCGTGGATCGAACAATGACAAAGTCTGGAATGAGAAGGGTGCCGGTATTCGTCTCATTGTGGTGCCGCCGCCCTGGCTGAGTTGGTGGGCCTTTGTTATCTATGTCTTCATTGTCGGTGGAGCGATCGCCAGTTACATCATCCTGCAGCGCCGTAAACTGGAAAATGCCCGGCGCCAGCAGCAGATACTTGAAGAACTCGTGCGGCAGCGGACGCAGGAACTGGCAGAACAGAATGAAAAGCTGGAACTTGCGAATGACCAGCTTCGCGAGGCCAGCATGACAGATGCCCTGACAGGCTTGCACAATCGCCGTTATCTTTATGACTATCTGGAGAATCAGGTAGCTCTGATGCAACGATATCTGGTGCAACTGGGTGAAGGAGAAGCAGCCCATCGGGCTATTCAGAGTGAGACTACCATCTTCTTCATGATGATCGATCTGGATGGTTTCAAATCAATCAACGACAAGTACGGTCACCCGGCGGGTGATGAGGCCTTGATTCAGGTTTGCGACATTTTGCTGAAATACACCCGCGACTCAGACACAGTCATTCGTTGGGGTGGAGATGAATTTCTTATTGTGGGACGTGGCCATGGGTTAAGTGGTGCTAATCAACTCGCTGAGCGAATCCGTAAAGGGTTGATGGATCATGAATTTGTCGTGGGTAATGGTGATGTCGGACGTATGACAGGCTCCATAGGGTTTGCACCTTATCCATTTAATACCTGGTATCCGAACAGGTTCAGCTGGGAGCAGGTCATTGCTATTGCTGACCAGGCTGCTTACGTGTCTAAAACCTCAGGCAAGAATGCCTGGATGGATATAGAAGGCTGCGAATCATTCAGTATGGCAGATTTCACGGCCATCAATGATAACCTGCAGTCACTGGTGGATGAGGCCAAGGTTAACATCACCACTTCGATGACCCGGGAAATCAATTTCAACGGATAGGAAAGCCCATGCCACGTTATGAGCTTATTGTAAAAGAAGCCTGTGAAACATGTCAGCTTGTCGTGCCAGTGATTCAACAACTGGCGCAGCAGATTCCGCTGACCATCTACAGTCAGGACAACCCCGCATTTCCTGACGGACTTCAAGTTAGCGACGATACCGATTTGCGCCGGTCCTGGGAGTTAAAGCTTGAGATAGTACCGACCGTTATTGTTCATGAAGATGACGGCTCAGTAAGCAGACTTGAAGGTTGGGATAAGTCGGCCTGGGAAACAGCGTTTGATGCAACCTTTGATGATGCTTTACCGGCTCGCCGGCCTGGGTGCGGTGCCCGCAATCAGGACCCAGGTATGGCAGACAAGCTGGCGCTTGCCTTTGGGCGTGACCGGTTGCATGCGCGAAGAATCGACATTGCTGACGAGGAAGATGAGGCGGAGGCTTGTTTTGACCGTGGCTGGAGTGATGGCTTGCCTGTGGTTCCTCCGACGGAACTCCGGGTTCTGCGTATGCTCAATGGTACGACCCGTTCGCCTGACGAGGTGATAGGCGAGGTACCGCCAGATTATCCAGCCTGTACCATCGAGAAAATCGCGATCAACGCCGTTATGGCAGGGTGCAAACCAGAGTACCTGCCGGTGGTTATCGCTGCCGTCGAGGCAGCCCTGAAGGATGAGTTCTGCATGCATGGTTTGCTGGCGACGACTTATTTCTCTGGCCCGATGATCGTGGTTAACGGGCCTGTTTCCCGGGCCATTGGTATGAACAGCAAGGGGAATGCGCTGGGCCAGGGCAATCGGGCTAACGCAACAATTGGACGGGCGCTGCAACTGGTGATCCGAAATGTGGGCGGAGGCCGTCCCGGTGGCGTCGACCGGGCATGTCTCGGCAACCCGGGTAAGTACACTTTCTGTTTTGCTGAAGACGAAACCGGCTCCTGCTGGGAGTCGCTGGCGGTTGAACGGGGATATGAGCCGGAAGCATCTACTGTGACCCTGTTCGCTGCCGATGGCGTTCAGGGCATTGTTGATCAGAAGTCCCGCACACCCGAGTCCCTTTGTCGGTCCTTTGCTGCTGGTTTGCGGGTTGTTTCTCATCCCAAGATGGTGATGGCCGCAGATGCTTTCCTGGTAGTTTGCCCGGAACATGAGCGGGTTTTTCGGGAGGCCGGCTGGAGCAAACAGCAGGTTAAGGATTATCTCAGTGAGCTGCTGATGATACCCGGCGCGGAACTGATTCGTGGTGCCGGAGGTATTGATGAAGGCGTACCCGAGCATCTTGCAGACAAAACTCTTCCCAAGTTCAGAGAGGGTGGCCTGAATATCGTGAGGGCAGGGGGGGGCGCTGGTATGTTCTCTGCGGTTATTGGTGGCTGGGGAGCCAGTGGCAAGATTGGTAGCGTCCCGGTGACGCACCGAATAGAATCCTGATAAGGTTTACCCACAGAATTTGAATCCCGAAACGTAAGAGGGGGAATGTTTATGGTGAGTTTTCTTGATCCAACGGCCGAATCGGCACCAGCCCAGCGTGTGCCCTTACCCAAGGTCGCCTCGCTTGCTGGCAAAACTATCGGGTTACTGGACATTTCCAAACCCAGGGGTGACATCTTTATCGACCGGCTTGAAGAGAAGCTGCGCCAGGAAGGTGCAGAGATCCGGCGCTACAGCAAGCCAACGTTTACGCGAATCGCACCGGTTACCCTGAAGCAGACGATTGCCGAAGAGTGTGATCTGGTCATTGAGGCGCTGGCCGACTGAGGCTCATGTACGTCGTGCAGTTTGCATGACATCATGGATTTAGACAGAAGAGGTATACCGGGTGGTTTCATCGCCAGCACGGAGTTTGTGCAGGCGGCAGAAGCTCAGGCGAAATCACTGGGCTTTGAAGCATCCAGCGTATTTGTTCCACACCCCATTCAGGACAGATCTGACGATGAGATGCGGGTGCTGGCAGACGAGGCCTATCAGGCGGTTCTGGGACTGGTTCTGGCGTCAGAAAGCGAAAGCTAGACGCCATTGATCCGACCTTGGTCGCCGTTGTGACGTAGTGTCCCAGCTCCGGTCCGGAGGATCAGTACTTCCGGGCAGGCGTCAAAATAAACAGAATAAACAGAATAAACAGAAAAGGCAGCTCTCGGGCTGCCTTTTCTCTATGCGATGTCGCCAGAAGAGACATCTTGCTGTCAGTGAAAACCGGACTATTTGGGTTGCATACGGATGCCACTGTCAAGGCGAATGACTTCTCCGTTGATGTAGCCACAAGTGACGATATAGGCTGCGGTTTCAGCGAATTCTGATGGATTACCCAGTCGGTGAGGAAACTGAGTCATTTCAATCAGTGGCTCGCGAACCTGAGGGGGAGCAAATTGCATCATCGGGGTTTCAAATATCCCTGGGGCAATAGTCGCAATCCGGATGCCGATTTTTGCGAGATCACGTGCAATTGGCAGAGTCATACCGGCCACGCCGCCTTTACTGGCACTGTAGGCTGCCTGGCCAATCTGACCATCAAAGGCCGCAACGGATGCGACATTGACGATGACACCCCGCTCGCCGTCAGCAGTAACCGGTTCATTGTTTTGCATGGCCTCTGAACACAGGCGCAGAACGTTGAAGGTTCCAATCAGGTTAACCCGGACGACAAACTCAAAGGTTTTGAGCGGCATCGGGCCATCGCGTCCCAGTGTGCGGGCGGCTGCGCCTATGCCAGCGCTGTTAATGTTGATGTGTAACGCACCGAAGGTATCGACAGTTTTTTGCACAGCTGCTTTCACAGCATCTTCATCGGCCACGTCACCAGCTGCGTAGGCAGCGTTCTCGCCCAGTTCCTCAGCAGCTTTGGCGGCATTTTCTTCATTAAGATCGAAGACCATCACTTTAGCGCCCGCGGCAATGAAGTTTTCAGCAGTCGCGCGGCCGAGACCGGAAGCGCCACCCGTGATAAAAGCAACCTTGTCTTTTAAATCCATAACAAACCTTTCTGCGGTTAAAAAATTTCCGGCGGCATTATACATAGCAGCCCGTTTTGCCGCATCAGGTATAATCGGTGCCGTATTTAACCCTGCAGGAGATCATGCAGCTTGGTCATAGTTGAGCAGACAGAACTTGGACCCCTGACGACGATGGCCGCTAGCGGTTGCAGCCGGTATTTTGCAGAAGCAGGGAATGCCGATACGTTGCGGGCACTGATCAGGCACTGCCAGGAAAAGCATATACGCTGGCAGATTCTCGGCGGTGGCAGTAACGTCGTTTTCAATGGCAATTTTGACGGAATGGTCATCCGTCTGACTATGAAAGGTCGGCAGCGATGTGGTTCGGTAGTCACGGCATCAGCAGGGGAAGGCTGGGATGAATTTGTGGCCTGGACGCTGGATCAGGGCCTGAGTGGTCTTGAAAACCTGTCGCTGATTCCGGGTACCGTCGGTGCCGCACCGGTGCAGAATATTGGTGCTTATGGTGTTGAACTGGCAGAGCTTATGGATCGGGTGCAGGTCTACTATCCCGAATCCGACGCCTTTGAAGAGCTGAGTCGTGCCGATTGCCAGTTCGCTTACCGCGACAGCATCTTTAAGAAAGAGCTCGTGGGGCGGGCAGTTATCGTTTCGGTGACTTTCTCTCTGAGAGAAACATTTCTGCCGCGACTGGATTACCCCATACTGGCAGATCAGTTTAGTGTTAAGGCGCCTCAGTCGGCTGCAGAAGTGAGAGCTGCGGTGATCAGAATCCGGCAACGACGTTTGCCAGACCCGGCAGTCATTCCCAATGCAGGCAGTTTCTTTAAGAACCCGTTGATCAGTGCGGCAGACGCACAGCGCCTGATATCCGAATGGCCAGATATCCCTGTCCATGCCTCACCCGAGGGTGATTTCAAGCTGTCCGCGGCATGGCTGATTGATCAGGCGGGTTGCAAGAGACTGGCGCAGGATGGGGTGAAGGTGTCGGATCAGCATGCACTGGTACTGACAAATCCCGGCAGGGCATCGGGCGCTGTGGTACTGGCGCTGGCGACAGAGGTACAGCAGCGGGTCAGCGACCGGTTCGGTATCTCACTGGAAATCGAACCGGTCGTGATCAGCTAGTTTCTCTGCAGATTATTCTGCGGAGTTGGTCGCAGGTGCAGGCTCTGAGGTTGCTCCGTCGTTTGCACTGCCAGCCTCAGTTGAGTCTGCTTCCCCTGAATCTGCTTCCTGTGCATCAGTTTCCTGCACATCAGATTCAGTGGCCGCATCTTCAGCCGGGTTTGCTGAAACATCTTCCGCCTGTTCACTGATTACAGATTGCGCGGCTGCCTGTTCTGCAGCTGCTTCAGCGGTATTCCCTCCAACCGATGCTTCTGTGACTTCGGGCGAAGGTTCCTGCGCTGAAGAAGGTTCCTGCGCTGAATCTGTGGTTTCGGCTTCAACCGCAGCGGCAGTAACACTGGTGTCAGGTTCAGAGCTGACAGCCTGTGCAGACGTTTCGGCGGCTGCCGCAGCGACGGCTGCCGCAGCGACGGCTGCCGCAGCGCCGGCTGCCGCAGTTTCTACAGAAGGAACTACACCACCGCCTCTGGGATCATTAGCTGCACGACCCCGGGTACTGGGATGTTCCGGGTCAAGAACTCTGGCGCCGGAGGCGGGGCAGGGCGTACTGACCCTGACCGGTGCATCTGTCAGTACTGTACCAACTGCGACAGGTGCCGGGTTAACCCTTGGATCATTGGCAGCACGTCCCCACTCAGATGCATGAGCCTCAACAATGGCGTCAGCATTGGTAGCAGCAGGCGTAACGGGCTCTTTTGCAGGAGCGCGACTGTCTTCAACGATCGTTGTGGAGACAGGTGCAGCCTCTGCGGTTTCAGTAACGGTAGTGTCTGCTACCTCAGAAGTTGTATCTTCCCCTGTGGCAGGTTCAGCAACCGCATCCTGGTTCTCATTCTCGTTTTTCTTTGGAGAACGACGACCGCGACCGCGACGAGGCGTATCGTTGCTGGCTTCTGCCGAGCCATTGTCCGCAGGTGCGGTCTTTGCTTCGGCACTGGCTTCTGCTGCATTCGCTTCGTTGCCAGCTTCTTCAGTCTGAGTTTCCTCTTCTACCCGTGCACTGCGCTTGCGCTGGCCTGAACGCTGACGATTCCCCTGATTGCGCTTGTCGCCGTCTTTGCCGGCTTCTGCTTCGTCATTTTCGTCATTACGTGGACGGCGACGCTCCGCAGCTTTGGGCTTCTGATTACCTTCAGCGTTCTTGTCTTTCTCCTTGTCTTTCTCGCGTTTTCCCTGACTGCGTTCAGGTTTCTGATTGCGGTCCTTGCGGTTATCGTTACGGCCTTTGTCAGAACCCGTATTCTGATCCTGATTGTCCTTCTGGGCTGTCTTATCCTGACCGTTGTCATCTTTGTCACGATTGTTTCGTCGCCGACGGTTGCGGTTGTCACTACTCTTGCGGCGATTGTTGTTATTACTGCGGCTCTGACCTTTGTCGTTGGTGTCAGGTTGCTGCTTTTCCTGCGCTGCAGTCTCGCTGCCGGACCCGAACAGTCCGGAAAACAGTCTGGACAGCAATCCAGGGGCAGCGCGTGGTGCTTCAGCCGCCTGCGCACTGGCGGCAGGTTTTGACGGCGGTGGTGGCGCAGCAGGGGCAACTGCCTGCACGGCTGCTCGTTCAACCGGGGCAGCCTTGGCTACCGGTTGCTGGACGGGTTCTGATTCGGTTTCAGCGGCGATTTCGTAACTGGCTTCATTGCCCTCGTCATCACTTTCACGGATACGCTCTACATGGTAGTGAGGCGTTTCCATATCGGGTGAGGGCACAATGACGACCCGTACTTCAGTACGCTTTTCAATTTCGGCCAGACCGGTACGTTTCTCATTCAACAGATAGGAGGCCACACTGATCGGCAGAAACGCGCGTATTTCAGCGCTGGTTTCCTTCATAGCTTCTTCTTCTACCAGACGCATGATCGCCAGGGCAGAAGACTCAACATCACGGATGGAACCAAGACCGCTGCAGCGTGGACAAACGATGCCGCTGGTTTCTCCCAGTGATGGTCGTAACCGTTGGCGGGACATTTCCAGCAGGCCAAACCGTGAGATCCGGCCGACCTGTACCCGTGCCCGGTCAACCTGCAAGGCATCACGCAGGCGGTTTTCGACTGCACGCTGGTTTTTGGGTGAATTCATGTCAATAAAGTCGATAACCACCAGACCACCCATGTCACGCAGGCGTAGCTGACGGCATATCTCGTCAGCTGCTTCAAGGTTGGTATTGAGCGCGGTTTCTTCAATGTCAGCGCCCTTGGTGGCACGGGAAGAGTTGATATCAATGGAAACCAGTGCTTCGGTCGGGTCTATGACGATGGAACCACCGGAAGGCAGGCGAACCTCCCGTTGAAAGGCAGATTCGATCTGGCCTTCAATCTGGTAGCGATTGAACAGAGGAACGTCGCTGTCGTAATACTTCACTTTGGCGGCGAATTGCGGCATGACCCGTTCGACCCATTCGCTGGCCTGATTGTAGGCATCCTGGGTATCGATCAGGATTTCACCAATGTCATCGCGCAGGTAGTCACGTACGGCCCGTACAATAATGTTGTTTTCCTGATAAATCAGGAAGGGGGCAGTGCCTTTCTCTGCAGCCCGCGTGATGTCGTTGGACAGATTGACCAGATAATCAAGATCCCACTGTAACTCTTCTGTGGTGCGTCCAACGCCGGCAGTTCTGATGATTACTCCCATATTCTTGGGAATTTCCAGGTCTGCCATGGCTGCCTTCAGCTGATCCCTGTCTTCCCCTTCGATGCGGCGGGATATCCCACCGGCTCTGGGATTGTTGGGCATCAGCACCATGTAGCGACCAGCGAGGCTGAAGAAAGTGGTCAGGGCGGCACCTTTATTGCCGCG
>JAGRIO010000102.1:0-1245 GCA_020443225.1 Pseudomonadales bacterium | reverse complement strand
TTTCTCTACCTGAATGATGATTTCTGAGCCTTCCTTGATCACGTCTTTGATATTGACGCGCCCACCAGGCTTGGTGTTCTGGAAATATTCCCGGGAGATTTCTTTCAGGGGCAGGAACCCGTGACGGTTTCCACCGTAGTCGACGAAAGCAGCCTCGAGACTGGGCTCGACGCGGGTAACCTTCGCTTTATAGATGTTGGCTTTCTTCTGTTCTCTGGCCCGGCTTTCAATGTCCAGGTCATAGAGTTGCTGGCCATCAACCAGCGCAACCCGCAACTCTTCAGCATGAGTTGCGTTAATGAGCATTCTTTTCATTACGAAATCGCTTATATCTGGGCAATCACGCCCGGAACGACCTCGTCAAACCTTTCTTTTTCGGTAACTAATGGTTATTGGTAACTAATGGTTAAAGTTGAAACCTGTACTCCATAAGTGTCAGTTGGTGTCATTCTCCTACCGCCGTTCGTGCTAATATTCCCGATGTTATAGGGGATGGAAATTAGATATCAGCCTTCTATGGTTACAACCGTCAGGGATTATTCATCAGGGACAGTGGTAACACCGGTTGTACGTATTCGAATTCCTCTCCGAGCTAATAAGCTGATTTGACGTATTACGTTCGCGTTATTGTGATCGCGGTTTAGTTTTCTTCAGCCTGACTGGCTCGCTGCTTTATTTCAAAGCCTGAAAAGCCAAAACGCTGAAGGCGTGTAAATTCTACTGTGAGATAATCTCGACCAGAGTAACCCTACTTGCTTGTCGTTTCCCTCTGGGGAAGTGGGGAACAGGTTTTACCGCGTTCTCCCGGCGACAGATCTTAGGCGTCGGTTTTGTCATTTGATGACGGCCTGAGCAATCAGGCAATATGACTGCCAAGACTATAGGGTCCGTTAATCATAGCAACAATTGCAGAAGCATCAAAGTGTTATAAGTTTCTGTTTCTTTTAGATTCATTTAGATTCAATTCGTGAGCAAGGTCCTATGAGTACGGGTGTAAGAGTGGTAGAGGTTGATCCGGATTCCACCGGCCAGCGAGTCGATAACTTTCTGATGAAGCACCTCAAAGGGGTGCCAAAATCAAGGATATACCGCATTGTTCGTAAAGGTGAGGTGAGGGTCAACGGTGGCCGGGTGAAGGCCGATTCGCGATTGTCTGCCGGTGATCAGGTCCGGATACCCCCAGTCCGCGAGGCAGAGCCAACGGAGGTCAGGGTTTCTGACCCGGTGCTGCAGCAGCTGTACCTG
>JAGRIO010000101.1 GCA_020443225.1 Pseudomonadales bacterium | reverse complement strand
CCCGCCTTTTTTTTACTTTATATCAGCATAGTGCCGGTGGAATGTTATTGCAGCAACTGCCTGCGCAACTGGTACGGGATCAGGATCAGCGCACAGCGCAATGGGACCATGTCACCATTCTCGGCGCCACTCTGAGCGCTGGTGAACTGCTGACCTTGCCGGCAGAAACGCTGATTGGCCGTCTCTATGCAGAAGATGTGGTGCAATTGCTGGAACAGCGCGAGGTGCAGTTTGCCTGTACCTGTTCAGCGGAACGGACGGCCAATGCCCTGCTATTGCTGGGCGAGGCGGAGGTCAGGCAGTTATTCAGCGAAATGGAGATCGTCTCTATGACCTGCGAGTTCTGTGGTACCAGCTATGATTTCAGCGCCGACTCACTTGCTGCTATCTCACGGGGTGAAGCACCTCAGCACTAGGCGCTGTCCAGGGTCCCGTGGGACGACTGAATAATGGAGAAACTTTCCCTGAATCTCCGGCTTTCTCAACGGTGTTTCACAGGTCCCTGGTGACTTGCCTGATATTCTGCGGGCATGGACATCAGATTTGCCAATCATGCTATCAGACGCTTGCTCGTGGTCGCTGTGCTGTTCCTGCCCGGTCTGGCTGCAGCCGAAGACTATGCCTTTGCGCTCACCTTCACACAGCCGGCGGCGCCGGGCAACGAGACCGTGGATTTCAGCCGCCCGCAATTTAATTTTGACCTGAGTGGTATGCATGCTGCCGGGCTTCAGAAAAAGGTCATATCCAGTGAGTTGCGGGTACGGGGCTGGCAACTGAATGGCAGCACCTACTTTGGCCAGGCCAGGGTTGGGGATGAGTGGGGTCTGGGTCTGATAGTTGAACGGGGTGATACAGCCTTCGGGGTGAATCACCGGGGCATTCAGATCATGAAAAAGTTCTGAGTCAGCCTGAAGCTATTTCCTCAAGAAACGCCGCCAGAGTGTCATTAAACGCAGACGGTGTCTCGAAGTAGCTGCTGTGTCCAACCGCACCCAGATTGACACAACGTGCACCGGGCAGGGTTGCCGCCAGCGAGGCAATGTATTCAGCCGGAAACAGTACATCCAGATCGCCGGTAACGAACAGGGTGGGTGTGGCGTAATCTGTCAGAGTTTCAGTATTCACGCCCAGTCCGGCCTGACCGATGGCCCTGGGTATGACGGCCGGGTCAATATTGTTGAAGCTGCTGATCATGCTGTACAACACGGCGCCGGGCGGATTTTTCCCGGGAAAATCGTGGGCCAGGGCGGCACTGCCAAACTGGCCGCGAGGTTGAGATACCAGATCTGCCACAGCGGCAGGGTCATTAACTACATTCGGGTGATAGAACACGCCGGGCGTATGGCTCATCACCAGACCCCGGACCCGCTCAGGATGCCGCAGGACCATCTGACTGCCGGTCCAGCCTCCCATGGACTGACAGATCAGCACCGCGGTGGCGATGTTTTCTGCCTCCATGATCGCTAGTAAATCATCGGCAAACAGCGCGGGCCGGAAGTCCTCAACAGCACAGCCAGAACGCCCGAAATAGCGATGATCAAAGGCGATGGTCCGGTAGCGGGGAGAAAAAGCAGCGATCTGGTGATACCAGATTGCTGCGTTACCACCCATGCCATGGGCAAAAATCAGCGTCTCAGTACCTTCACCCCACGCCTCGTAATAAATCTCAGTACCATGACTCGTCACCACTGCCATACCCACCTCCTGATCTACCCCATTAATTGGGGACAGTTAACTTATTTCCGTTGTGCTGGCCTGCCTGCGCCCGGTTGCCAGCCTGGCCCTTCAGCTCAGATCCGGTTTGTCCCGGTTGGCAGACATTTGCCATGCTGGCTCGCGCTTTTCAACAAAGGACAGAATTCCTTCCCTGGCATCAGGCTGATTGCCTACCCAGGCAAACAGCGGACCTTCCTTGCGCAGCATATCCTGCATGGAAGTGTGCAGACCCTGCCACAGTAACCGCTTGGTAATAGCAACAGAAACCGGTGCCGTCAGACGGTATTCATCGGCATGGCGCAGGGCCCGGTCGAGTACCTGATCAGCGGGCAATGCTTCACTGACGATGCCCATTTGCGCAGCTTCGGCCCCGGTAAAGATGCGCCCGCTCATCAGTAGGTCAGCGGCGTTGGAAAAACCCGCTGCCCTCTGTACCAGCAAGTGAGCAGCGAGTTCCGGAATCATACCGCGCCGGACAAACACGAAGCCCATCTTGGCATCCGCGGCTGCATAACGGATGTCGCAAAGCATGGGGTAGGTCATGCCGACTCCCACAGCAGCGCCGTTGATCGCCGCTATGACGGGTTTATCGATATCGCAGGGATGAACCGTCCCTATGGAAGCATCTGAGTCAGGGCGATCGCTGTCTCTGCCTGCAAAAGTGTCACCACCACGTTCCAGATCGGCGCCGGCACAGAAGGCACGGCCGGAACCCGTAATCACCACTGCACGAACGCGGTCATCTTCGTTGGCTTCCGTCAACGCCAGACTCAGTTCGCCGGCTACGGTCTGGTTCCAGGTATTCATCTTTTCCGGACGAGAGAAAGTGAGCACAGCAGTGGTGCCGTTTCTGTCGTAGTTCAGTGTGTTGTAGGTCATGATGCCACCCCTTAATATTATTGTTTGGTTTGCAGCCAGCTGAGCGCGTCGGCCTGGCTCGCCATGAAGCGGATAAAAGGATGCGACTGATGTTCCCGGATAAGATCCTGACAGGACTGACTGACAGCCAGGTCTGGTGGCAGGACAAAGGCGACCCGGGTACTGTAGTTGACGAATTTCTGCAGGATCGCGCCTAAGCGGCGGTTGGACAGGTCCAGCAACTGGTGATCATAGTCGGCTGGGGCGTAGAGAATGGCACCGCCACTATTGGCAATACTGTCCATGGCGTCTCCCTCTGAAGACAGATATAAGCCTTTGCTGCCGGCGCTGAAGTCTTTGCTCATCCGGATGCCCCATCTATCCAGCCTGTTACTACCTGAGCATAATCTGACGATACGCCCTGCAGGTCAATGGCAGTACCCAGGCCGGAAAACCGGTGTTGAAATGATTCCGCCGGGTTAGTCTTTATATGTCAGCCACGACAACTGTGTCAGACGCTGGCGTGAGCTGCGTAAATGAAGGTCTCCAGACTGTCACTGTCTGGCAGCGTCCTGTCGTCAGCGCTGAGAATGACCAGACCTGCAGACGCCATCATCTCCGCCATCAATGTTGCTGTGTAATAGTGAGAAAATACACTATCGCCATTGCCATTGGTCTGCAGGCCGTTGTTCGCAGGATCGCCATCGATATAACTGAGGTAAAGAATACCGGAAGGTTTGAGGCGTTCAGCAATACGCGTCAGCAGCAACCTGGTATCAGCGATATCAAGATAGGGAATGCAGAATCCGCACACGATCAGATCATAGCTGCCGTCAACCTTATGGGTATCTCTGGCATCCAGCACCTGAAAGTTCCCAAATGGCACGTGCTGGCGCGCAAGGTTTACCATCGCCGGGGAAAGATCGGTTCCGGTGATCTGCAACTCAGGTCTTTTGCTGGTCAGCCAGGCAGAAATATTGCCAGGTCCGCAGCCAATATCCAGCACCTCGCCGTGTTCGGCGGGAAAATACCGGAGTATCTTTTCAAAGGTTTCCTCGTAGTGGCGAAAGTGCATAAACCGCTCAGCATACTTGTCAGCCAGTCGGTCAAAAGTACCCACGGAAATCTGATACTTATCCTGTGTCATAGAAGGGGTCCTGTGAGTACCGCTTACACCAGCGGTTTACTGACATGGTAGGCCAAGTGGTGTCTCAGGCTAACGCCCCCTGAACTCCGGTTTGCGTTTGTTCAGAAAGGCGTCGATACCTTCCTTTTTATCTTCAGTCTGCAGCAACGCGCTCTGGGCGAATTTCTCCATCGCCAGTGCAGACTTGATAGACCCTTCCATACCCTCATGCACCATCAGTTTCATGAAATGAGGAACAAAGGGCGCAAACGAAGCCAGGTGCTCTGCCATTTTACGCACTTCCGGCAACAGTTCATCGGGTTCGACGATGCGCGTGACCAGTCCGATCTGCATGGCACGTTCAGCACCAATAGCGTCGCCCATGAGCATCATCTCCAGTGCCCAGCCTCTGCCAACAACCCGCGGCAGGCGGGCCGTTGCGCCGCCGCCGGGAATAATACCCAGCTTCCCTTCCGGGGTGGCGAAGCGACTATGGGGTGTGCAGATTCGCAAGTCGCAACCCAGCGCGACTTCTAAACCACCACCCATGCAAATGCCATCAATTGCGGCGATAGATGGTTTCGGGCAGGTCTCCAGCTGACTGGCCAGGCCCTGAACGATGGGCTCCATGCCTTTTCGAAGATCCCTGTTCGCGACTTCATTCAGATCGGAACCGGAAGCAAAGGCCTTACCACCGGCACCGGTGATGGCGATTACCCGGACCTGATCGTCATCTGCGGCCAGTGACACGGCCTGATGTAACTCATCCAGAGTTGCCAGTGAGATTGCATTGTGGACACTGGCCCGGTTGATGGTGATCAGTGCCAGTGGTGCGTTAACTTCATACAGGATGTTTTCAAAATCATTCATAACGGAATAAGTCAGCAGAGGAATAGGATCAGTCCCGGTTAGCCGACGTTTAACTGAGTATTACCAGCGGTATTAACGGTTTTCGGTCAGCAAGCCCATAAAGCTGCGGGTGAAGGTCAGGTGATTATCCAGCAACCTGAGTTGTTCCTGCTGCCAGACCCTGGCCAGTTCCAGTCTGCCCAACTGTTGATGCTGCGTTCTGCGTGCCAGATGTTTCAGAATGGTCGTTGCCAGCTGCTCCGGCTGGCGCACCGATTCGCTTTCTTTCAGCAGATCGGCTATGTCTTCCTGAAACAACTGCCACTGGCTCAGCGTGGTCGCTTCTAGCTGTTCCAGCCAGGCTGCCCGGGCACCCAGTTCTTCGCTCATTTCCTTGGCGGCGAGAAATTCAGCGCCGACGAGGTTTTCACCCAACTCACCAGCAATGGCTTTGACATCTTCTACAACATGCTCAACATCGTCTGCCAGTTTGCGCATGTCCTGGCTCAGATTCTCAACGGATTTATTTGGCACAGTGTTCCTCACCTGTCGCTTTTCAGGGCACTTTTGAGTTGTGAGCAGTCGGCTGAGTAATCTGCACGGATGCTCAACAAAGGTTTAATAAATAAGAATAATAATACTGATAGCCAGCATTGATCTGAATCATGATTTGTTGTCCGCCTGACCCAGATCACGAAATTCTAACCTGTCCATTGCTAGCATGCAGTCAGAAATCATGACAAAAGGAACAAAGCTGTGGAATTTGGTATTTCAGAAGAAGGCCGGATCATCGAAGATCAGGTGGTGCGGTTCCTCAATGAGAAGATCATACCTGCCGAAAACCAGATGATTGCCGAGGCAAAAACAACCCCGGATGGTGAAGATACACCGACAATGAAGTCGCTGCGGGCTGAAGCTAAGGCGCTGGGTTTATGGAATCTCTATCTGCCAGACAAGGAATGGGGTGCGGGGGTTTCCAACCATGACTACTCGATTCTGTGCGAACACATGGGCAAGAGTGCCTTTGCGGGCCGGGTCTTCAATTGTCAGGCTCCGGATACAGGCAATGCGGAAATTGTCGCCGAATTTGGCACACCAGAGCAAAAGGAGGAGTTTCTGATCCCGTTGCTGGAAGGGAACATTCGCTCGTGTTTCTCGATGACCGAACCAGACACCCCGGGATCAGATCCCACCGGTATTCGTACCAGCGCGGTTAAGGACGGCGATGAGTGGGTTATCAACGGCCACAAATGGTTCACGTCGGGCGCGGTAGGTGCGAAGTATGCCATTGTCATGGTGGTGACCAATCCGGGCGGCAACACCCATGAGAAAGCCTCTATGATTCTGGTGCCCACCGATGCACCGGGCTTCAATCTGATCCGGTCTGTGTCGGTTATGGGCCACAGCGGTGGCGGTGGACACTGTGAAATTCAGTACAACGATTGCCGGGTGCCGCTGAAAAACCTGCTGGGCCCGGAAAATGGCGGCTTCATGATCTCCCAGGCCCGTTTAGGACCGGGGCGCATTCACCACTGTATGCGCGCCATCGGAATGGCTGAAAGAGCATTTGAAATTATGTGCCGGCATGCCAATGAACGTGAAGCCCATGGCAGTAAGCTCGCAGACAAACAATTTGTACAGGAATGGATTGCAACCTCCAGAATGGAGATCGATCAGGCGCGGTTACTGACCCAGTACGCTGCGTGGAAGATGGATACGGCCGGAAAGCAGAATGCCCGGCAAGAGTTATCCATGACCAAAGTTGTGGTTCCTAACATGGCAATGCAGGTACTGGACCGGGCCATTCAGTGTCTTGGCGCGCTCGGTGTTTCGGATGACACGCCTATCGCTGCTATGTGGCGCAACGGACGGGCGCTGCGGATTGCTGACGGTCCCGATGAGGTTCACAAGATGGTTATCGCCCGCCGGGAACTCAAGCGATTTCGTTAACCGCCTGCGAGCAACCGGCGTGAATCTGTAATTACGCCGGCTGCCCGGGTGAAGTTCTCAGCAATTTGCTTCAGGCTCGCTGATGATCCAGCAACCCCTGATCTTTGGTAATCTGCAGGTGCGTCAGGGTTTTGTCGGTAGTCCGCATTCGCCAGCTGAGCAACCGGCCTGCATAGTCTGCAACAAGGTCTGGCCGGTCCGGGGCGATGTTCACCAGTTCGCCGGGATCATTGCGTAAATCGAACAGTAAGGGCGGTAGCTCTGCAAAGTGAACGTACTTGTAGTGCTGATCGCGAATGACGTTCAGACAGGCACCCTCCATATCCAGGTCCAGGACGTTCTCTGACTGGGAATGGCGGAAATCAAATTCAAAGTGGGCAGCTCCGCGCAGTGATTCGGCAGGATTTTGCAGCAAAGGCACCAGTGAATAGCCATCACACTGGCGCGGGGCCGGGGTGTCCAGCAGTTGCATCAGTGTCGGCAACAGATCGACGTGCTCGGTAAAACTATCGCAAACTCCCGGTGCAAATCCCGGTGCATGGACAATCAGTGGTATGTGATATGACTGTTCAAAGAAGCCCGCCTTGCCATACATCCAGTGATCACCCATCTGCTCGCCATGATCTGATGTAAAGATGAGCAGGGTGTTATCCCACTGCCCGGAATCTTTCAGCCACTGCACCAGACGGCCCATATTGTCATCAACCTCGCTCATCAGACCGTAGTAACTGGCCTGCAGCTGGCGATGCTTAGCGCTGTCCTCATGGCTGCGGTTTCTGGGAGTTTGAAGGTGGGCTGCGAGCCAGGGATGCAAGCTCCCTTCTTCTTCAGCTGAGGCCTTGCGGACGGGTTCCTGCAAGGTGTCTGCCGGGTAGCGGCGGTTGTAGGGTGCCGGTGCTACCCAGGGCGGATGAGGTGCGCGCAATGACAGATGTACGCACCAGGGCGCAGTCTGATCTGATTGCGAGTTATGCTGACGAATATAATCGAGAACCTGCCCGGTCAGAAAGCCGGTGTCTGAGTGATCGGCGGTGAAGCGGGTTGGTGCCGGATAATTACCATCCGGCGCACCTTTCATGCCATAGGTCGCGCCATCAATATCAGGCAACTCATAGCCTTTCTGACGTAGCCAGGCGCGCCAGTCGGGGCAGTGGGTGCCCATATCGATGACAGGCCTGATGCCAGGCAGAATACCCTCGTCATTCCACAGCCGCTCATCTTCCTCCGGTACACCTCGCGGATCCATGCCGGTATGGGTGTAACCAAACAGCACAGGGTCATAACCCTGGCTTCGCAACCGCAGGGCCCAGTTATCAAAACGACTGTCCAGGGGGGTGCCATTGGTACCCGAGCGATGATTATGCAGATACATGCCGGTGTGCAGGCAGGCGCGGCTGGGGCCGCAGGGGACCGCGTTGGTATAGTGTCTGCGGAACTGAACACTCTCTGCCGCCAGCGCATCCAGCGCCGGGGTGTGGACAACCGGGTGACCCATCGAAGACAGACAGTCACCGCGCCACTGGTCAGCGGTAATCAACAACAGATTCAGTTTCTTTGTGCTGTTTTCTGATTCAGACATAAGCAGATTTCCGGTAACAAACTGGCTGAACGATCATCCTACCAAATCATGGCTGCAGGCAACGGAAAATCTCCGGATTGTGTGGGAGCCGGTGGATAATTGGCGGCGAAGGATTTACTCTGATCTGGTTGTTGATCAACGCTACCAACAGATTTACCAACTGTTTCTACAGAGGGAAAACACAGTGAGTATCAGAATCACTAAACCTTTTATCGATCTCAATGAAGAAAATCTTCAGCAGGTGAACGGCAATCTTGGCATCTACCAGCTTGCGGATGATCAGGACCGGGTGCTGAAAACTGGTTACGCCGGGGGCAAGTCATTGTTCGGGCTGCAGGGCGAGTTACGCGACGCGTTGCAGCAACAAACGGCTGCGCGCTTCAGAACCGAGATTACTTCCGCTTATCTCACCCGTTATCAGGAGTTGCTGATGTTGCATCAGGCAGATTTTGGGGAGCTTCCGCCCCTTAATGATCCTGCTGACGTTAATAATCTCGGGCGGTTGTCACCTGCCTGAAACCAGGCTTTCGCCTGAAGCCCCCTGTCCTCATAAAGAACGCAGATTATGCGTGAATACTGAAAAGAGAGAAGCACAATGGAACTGAACCTGACTGAAGAGCAGGAAATGATTGTAGGCATGGTCCGCAAATTCGTTCAGAACGAGATCCTGCCCCTGGAAATGCAACTTGACCCTGACGCAGATGCACTACCTGCAGAACACAAGACGCGTCTGGTGGAGAAAGTCAAACAAATGGGGCTCTATGGGCTGGATATTCCGCCGGAATACGGCGGGCCGGATCTGGATATGGTGACCAGAACACTGCTGGCTATCGAAATGTCCCAGCACCGGGCAGGATTATATGTACCCTGTTATGGCGTCTTTGGTGGTGCCGGGCTTGCGCAGCTGTTTGAAGCTAACGATGATCAGAAGGAGCGCTATCTGTATCCGACACTGCGGGGTGAAAAGTCCGGGTTTTTCGGACTGACTGAGCCCAGTGGCGGTTCAGATCCGGCGCGGGCGATTGAAACCCGGGCGGTTCAGGATGGCGACGACTGGATCATTAATGGCAGCAAGATCTTCATTTCCGGTGCTGACAAGGCAGATTACGGACTGGTGTTTGCCAGAACGTCGCCAGACAAGGGTCGTGGCGGGGTAACCTGTTTTATCGTCGATACGGATACGCCGGGTTTTCATGTACGTCGTATCGTTCATACGCTGCGCTCAGCCCGCTATGCAACGGAACTGCAGTTTGAAGATATGCGGGTGCCGGCCAGAAATATTCTCGGTCAGCTGAACAAAGGTTTTGCCATTGCCAATGACCGGCTGTCGCGGCAACGCATTCCTTACTCGGCGGGCTGCATCGGTGTCGCCATCGCCGCCAATAAAATGGCCGTTGAATATGCGAAACAGCGCGAGACTTTTGGTGCGCCGCTGTCTTCACGGCAGGCGATTCAGTGGATGCTGGTGGATAACGAGATTGATATCCGGCATGCGCGGTGGGTCACGCTGGAGGCTGCTGATAAGGCAGAGAAAGGTGAACCTTTCAGAACTGAAGCTGCCATGGCGAAGCTGATCGCGACAGAAAATGCCAGCCGGGTGGTTGATCGCTGTATTCAGATTCATGGTGGATATGGGGTAACCAAGGACTTCCCCTTTGAGCGCTGGTATCGCGAGATGCGGATCAGAAGAATCGGGGAGGGTCCAAGTGAGGTTCAGCGCCACATCATTGCGCGGGATATTCTGGGTTCCAGTCTGCGCTGATCTGCGGCTGATAAAGCTGCTGAATCCCGGGTGGATTCAGCAGCGGATTCACTTACAGTTTTCTCAGCGCCTGCAGTAATGCCTCAGTATATTCCTGAGTGGTCGCGGTGCCGCCCAGATCCGGTGTCAGTACCGAACCTTCGCCGATGACCTGACGAATCACCTTGCGCAGCTTTTCTGCATCGGTATTGAGTTGCAGATAGTCCAGCATCATGGCGGCGCCCAGCATCAGCGCCGTGGGGTTGGCAATATTCCGGCCAGCAATATCCGGTGCGCTGCCATGGACCGCTTCGAAAATACCCCGGTCCTCGCCTATGTTAGCGCCGGGCGCAAGTCCCAGACCACCAACAAGACCGGCACAAAGGTCCGAGAGGATGTCCCCGAACAGATTGGTCGTCACGATAATGTCAAAACGGTGAGGGTTCATCACTAACTGCATGGCGCAGTTATCCACGATCATTTCTTCCATCTGAATGTCCGGGAACTCCTGGGCGACTTCCCGGGCTACGTCGAGAAATAAACCGGATGTGGATTTCATGATATTGGCCTTGTGCACCACGGTTACTTTGCGGCGATGCAGGCGCTGAGCCAGCACAAACGAATGTCGCAGTATTCGCAGGCAACCCTGGCGCGTGACAACACTCTTCAGTTCTGCTCTTTCGCCGTCCTCACTGCGGACATGTCCGATGCCGGAATAAAGCCCCTCCATGTTTTCCCGTACTATCAGAATATCAATGTCGGAATAACGGGTGGTGGCACCGGGAATCGACAGGGCAGGCCGGACATTGGCAAAGAGATTGAAGTGCTGACGCAGCGACACGTTAACCGAGGTAAATCCGCGCCCGATGGGGGTCGTGATCGGTCCCTTGAGGGTCGCAACATTTTTCTCAATCATATCCAGGGTTTCCTGCGGAATCAGGTCCATACCCTGTTCCAGTGCAGGTCCACCGGCGACGGCTTCCTCGAAGATCAGATTCACATCCAGTTCATGCAACACTTTCAGCGTGGCATCCATAATTTCCGGGCCGATTCCATCTCCGGGAATCACTGTTATGCGGGTTTCAGTCATGTAACGGGTCCTCTGAATGAAGACTCGTATTGTAGCACCCCGGACGGCTGGTGGAGACATGAAGTCCCCTGTGGTAACTTCGTTTTTTTGTTCGCGCATTCAGAAAAGGAGCCATTGAGGCGATGAAAACCCAAGCTGCAGTTGCGTTTCAGGCGGGAAAACCGCTGGAAATTGTTGAAGTTGATCTGGCCGGTCCCAGTGCTGGCGAAG
>JAGRIO010000100.1 GCA_020443225.1 Pseudomonadales bacterium | reverse complement strand
GCGCGCGAATGCATTGGTTTCAGCCGCTGCCTGTAAGTCGACGTTACCTCGCTCAATACCAGGGCGACGGTAATGAGTAGACATCAGATAGTCATAAACTACGTAGTCTCTGCTGACACCGAGTGCACTCAGCATAAGCGCAGCAGCAACTCCTGTCCTGTCTTGTCCGGCAGAGCAGTTCACTACCAGCGGCTTCCCTTGCAGGGCTGCAGCAAAATAGGTGCGAAGCTGCGGTTTAAGGTTGTAGGCCATTGTCCGGTAAAATGCTGCCGGGGTGTAAACCGGTAACTTGCTGTCGTTGCCAGAATCGGTACTCGTGCTCTTCATCATCTCCATCATGCTGTAGTCATGATGAGCATACTCAAGCTGCGACACCTTCACCCAGTAGTTGGGGTAGAGATCAAGCTCTTCGCTGCTACGAAGATCCACAACAGTGCGGATTTCCAGCTCGTCGAGAAATTCCATATCGTCGCGTGTGAGTGCAGACATTACACCGGAACGAAACAGCTTGCCCCGAACCACGGTTTTTCCGCCTGCCGCCGGGTAGCCACCAAAGTCCCGGAAGTTGGTACTTCCCTCCAGAGGCAAAACCTTATCGTACCCCTCAGGCAATTGCTTGGCCGTAACTGTCCCCGAAAAAAACGGTAAAGCTGCTGTCAGCAGAACAGTTAGAAATATGGTATTTAAGTTCATCTCGTCGTCTCCAGTTGAAACTGCTGATATGGTGAGTTGTCAGGGCGTAGAACGCGCCCCCCCGCACATCGCAAAGCCCTCATCTCTGGATGAATGTCTGAGGACAATGGCGATGCAGGTGGGTTCAGTGGACGCACATGGCGCGGACGTATCAGTAATTAACTCTGACGCCCAGCAGATATCGACGCCCATAAGCTTCTGACTGATTGATAGTGTCGTTTCCGGCGTAGCGAACATCTGTCTTGTTGGTCAGATTGTTTGCATTGGCAAACAGCGTAATGCTGGCGCCAGCGACATCAACGGGCAAAACGTACTGGACGCTCATGTCGACTCGCTTCTGGGCGCCCCAGTACTCGCTGGGATCTTCAATAGGAGATATCCACTCATCACGGTACTGATAATTCACCCTTAGTGAAACATCATACTTTTCATAGAAGACTGACACGTTGTATACCCGGTCAGACGTACCCGGCAGATCAAGCTTCTGACCTGTCAGCGATTTAAACTCACTGTTCAGCAAGGTCATATTCGCACTGAACCCCAGACCATTGAAGGGTTCTGGTAGCACGTCTGCCGCGTGCGCGATCAAATTGAGTTCGAAGCCACTGAGTGAACCGTCACGACCATTAACTGCACCTTCGTACGACCATTGCTGTCCCTGATTGGCAGGAATGTACGTTCCGGCATCAAGCGTAGATACGGCAGTGTAGATAACATTGTCGATACTGCGGTGAAAAACACCCGCAGACAGCAGGCTTGCTGGTGAGAAGTACCATTCCAGTGCGATATCCGCACCCCAGGTTTCTTCCGGTTCGAGCGTCGGATTGCCGCCGGTAATCGTCTGATTGACAGGATCAACTGCCGCTGCCGCACGCCACTCAATATATGTTGGGCGGTTGATCCCGGAAGATCCGGATAACCGTAGTTTCAGGTCATCCCGTAAATTATAATTGAGATGGACTGACGGCAGCACAGTGGTGAAGTTATCGCCAACACTGACAGCAGCACCATTCAGAGTCCCCTTACTGGTATAGTCTGTTCTTTCTACCCTGACCCCATAGACAATGTTTCCCCAGTCAAAAATGGAGGTCATCATGGCATATAAAGCAGTAATATCCTCGCTGATTGCAACCCTCTGATCTTCTGTTGGGGTAACCTGAAGCTGGCCCCCACTGGCGATCCATGCCCGACGCAGCGCCGGATTGTTGAAGTAGGTTGCCCCTATGGGGTTATGGGTCTTGCTGTCCCAGAGCTCACCTGTATCAAAGCTGCTGATATTGACAGGATCAGTGGTTGCGAAGTCGCGATCGCGGTCAAACTCGAACACATCAAACAATGTGGCCACGTACCCATCAGCTTCACGTTGCTCGAACATCAAACCAGTACGAAAAACCGAACTCAGCCCCATAAACTCAAGGTCATGGCTGGCATCAAAGCGGAGTTTGTCCGCATCAACATTCAGTGGCCAGTCAATTTTGTAAGCATAAAGTGCCGCATAATCATAGGTATTAAGAGGGGCACTCAGGGTCAGCAATGGATCCTTGATATCACTGACGTCGTAGCTGCCCGTAGTGAGAGAAGGGGAGCGGGTAATAAAATTGACCCCTGAATTATACAGAATAGGCAATTCAGTATTGAATTCAGTGCGAGCAAGATTATAACGGGCTTCCAGCTTCCATCCGCCAGCTACAAGATCAGCACCCAGCGTTGTCGTACGTGTGGAGTTGTCATAGCGTCCATCTTCAAGCAACTGATCGATGTATAGCGGAACATTGGTAGCTGTATCACCACTGACTGGCGCAACAAAATTAAACTGGTAGTGATTCCGTTCTTCATAGTCAGTGAACTTACTGAACAGCGTCGATAAAAACACCCTCTCAATATTGCCGTCGCCACGATATTCCACATGGCCCCCATTGGCCTGATCTTCGCGCCTGACTTTATAGCTCCGGTATTGCAGCTGATTGACTATCAGGTTACCTGTACCATCCCGCTGCAGATCATATTCACGATTATCAGTCACCTGCTCACGGGTATTTTCAGAGCCATAGATAAGCACACCGACATTTTCCCCAGACCAGGACAGGCGTGCACCCAGTTTATCTACATCTCCTCCACCGAGTTGTTGTTCGCCAATGCCGATATCAGTACTCAGCGATAGACCATCAGCATCAAAGGGGTTAAAAGTCTGGATATCGACGTACCCCGCTACGGCCTCACCTGGCATTGAAGGGACAACTGCTTTATTTACATTCAATCGTCGGGTGATCACAGAGGGGAAACTGTCAAAGCGTGGGATGCGGCCGTTCTCGGCACCAGGAACATCTATACCGTTGAATCCAATAGCGGTATAGCGAAAGGGCATACCCCGGAAATTGATATAGCGTGCCTGCCCCTGATCCCGTTCAATAGCCATACCTGGCACCCTGCCCAGACTGTCAGCGAGATTCTGATCCGGGAAACGACCGATTGTATCTGCGGCGACCACTTCCAGCAGGTTGTCTGCATCGCGCTTAGCAGTGATGGCAGCCTGCTGGCTGTCACGGATGGGTTGTGCCGTCACTACAACCTCTTCCATTGGTTGTTCCGCCTGACTATGGAGACCAACAAGCAACAGCGATGACACCATAGCGGCCTTGGACACGATTTTTGAAGATAACATATGAAACTCCGGAGTTAGGCTTCTCGCCAGTACAAAACTGAGCGCGAAGATAGCCGGGGAAATCAAGAATCTGGTAAACGTAAGATTAAAAATGACATCACAGGCTACGAATCATTAACAAAACGGACCAGGCTCCGGCCCCTGCGGCTGAAGATACTGGTCGTTGCGAATCGCTGGTACACTAGCGACAGATGATCATCAGAGTATTCACGACCATGCATAGCCCCACGCCTTATTATCCTCACCCCATCTATTCTGATGCCGGACCGGCAGCGCAGGTACCAAGGGCCTTTATCTCACCCGGCAGTTATATTCAGGGTCCCGGGGTACTGGCAAATATCGGCAGGTACATGGCCATTACGGGCACTCAACATCCCTGGGTGATGCTGAGTACCGGCGGTGAACGGCGCTTTGGTGAATTGCTGAGCAAAAGCTTTGCGGATGCCGGCATCGAGTGGCAACGCGTGATTTTTGATGGCGAATGTTCCATTGAAGAAATTACCAGGATCGCCGGTCAGATCGGGGAAGCCGAGGAACCCTGCGATCTGCTGATCGCGCTCGGAGGCGGTAAATGTTGTGATGCAGCCAAGGGCATTGCGTGGCGCTTAGGCGTACCCTGCGCTATCTGCCCCACGCTGGCATCGACGGATGCCCCCTGCTCTGCCGTCAGCGTCATTTATACCCCGGAGGGCAAGATGGTATCTGCGGAGTTCTATCCGCGGAATCCCGCTCTGGTTGTCGTTGACAGTGATATTGTGGCCCACGCACCGGTCAGATATCTGGTGGCCGGCATAGGTGACGCGCTGGCGACCTGGTACGAAGCCCGCACCTGTTTTGCCAACCCAAAAGGCAGTTCAACCCTGGGCAGCAGAACGTCTCTGGCGGCCAACGCTATCAGTGAACTTTGTGCCAGCACCATCTATGAACATGCCGAGTCCGCAATCGCAGCCGTCAGGGCACAAGAGGTCACCCCGAGCCTGGAACACGTAATTGAAGCGAATACGCTGCTGAGCGGCATCGGGTTTGAAAGCGGCGGTCTGGCGGCAGCACACGCGCTGGCATCGGCACTCACCGCTGTACCGGAGATTGAAGCGCAAAATCTGCATGGAGAGATGGTTGCCATCGGGCTGCTGACACAGCTGGTAATTGAGCAGGATGAACCGTCCTGGCAGCAAGTGGCTTCATTGTTTGCCAGGATTGGGTTACCCATTCACCTTGGTCAGCTCGGACTTGATACTGTCAGTGACGACGACAAGCTGGCGCTGGTCGCAAAAATAGCTTCCCGTTCGCCGCTGATCAGAAATGAGCCGGTTGAGATCGATGCGGATAGTCTCAAAGCCGCGATGCTCAGCGCCCATCAACTGGGCACTGAACTGGCTACGAAACTCGGCGATGTGGCCTGGCAATCGCTGCGCTGAGATAAGTGCGGAAGAACTCAGCTGCAGCTATGAGCCGAGCACATCCGTCATCAGGTCGGCCAGGGTCGGAAGCTGCTTACGCTGACCGATGATTGCCACGCTGGAGGCTGTGCGGCCAGTCCGGGCATCTGACTCAGAACCAGGCTGAAAAGCGGCGAGCAACGAGGCTTTATTCGCTGCAGGCTGATTCTGACTCAGCTTCCATTTAGCCTCTGTCTTTTCTACGGTAATCTCCAGCCCCACCAGCGCCTCAGTTAACCGGTCAGTAAAATCAGCTGGTGCATCATCAACATGCCAGGGTGAAGGCATGGACTCCTCCATTTGCCGGACCAGCAGTTCAAGCTGCGTGCGGATCCAGTCGCTGCTATCAATCAGAGTAAGTGATCCGTGAATATGGACCACGGCATAATTCCATGTTGGAACCACTCTGCCGTGCTCAGCCTTGGTCGCATAATTCGAGGGCGAAATGTAACCCTGCGGACCATGAAACACAGCGAGACAGGATCTGGCGACCCTGCCATGTTGCGCGAGTGGATTACTCCGCGGCACATGGGCCATCAGCTTCTGCGGAATGCCGGTATCCGACTTCACCAGCACCATGGGTATATGATTCGCGTAAAGACCGTCCCCGTCGTTCACAACCAGAGTCGCGAGGGGGAAGGCTTCAATCAGCGCTGAGATCTGCGAACTATCCGTCTGATCAAAATGAGCAGGAATATACACAGGGCAGATCAGGCAGCCGCTTTCAGCGGTGCCCCGTCAATAGTTATACGGTGGAGTAATCGCCGCTCGCCATGATAATCATTGACTGCTAAATGCCAGGTAGAGCGATTATCCCAGATCGCAACTGAACCCGGCTCCCAGCGAAACCGACAGGTATTTTCGGCACTTGATGCTACGCTGTACAGATAGTCCAGCAGGGGTTTGCTTTCAGCAGCAGACCAGCCATCAAAGCGCCGGGTATGGCCCGGATTCACATACAGAATCTCACGCCCCGTCTCCGGATGTTCGATGACCACCGGATGCACCGCCTTGCCCACCAGATCCTTGCCATGTAACAGATCTGCTATATCGGTCTTCTTGTACAGTCCCTGCTCGCCATACAGGTGCTCATTGGAGTGGATAGCGGAAAGCCCTTTCAGCGTGGTTTTCAGTCCATCCGACAACCCGTCAAAAGCCGCGCTCATATTACAAAACAGCGTATCACCGCCACTGCTGGGTAGCTCCCTGGCCACCAGAATGGAACCCATGGCAGGAATCTCATCGTAACTGTGGTCGGTATGCCAGCCGCCACCGATATTGGTCTTCTGGGCTGGTTCCTTTCTGACTTCAGCAATCTCGTGATATTCACTGGTTTCGGGAAAGAACTTATTGATCACAATCGATCCAAAGCGCCGGGCCAGTGCCAGATGTTGCTCCTGACTGAGTTGCTGATGGCGAAAGAAAATTACCCCATACTGTAGGAAGGCATCCCGAACCACGGTAAATTCCTCATCAGTCAAGTTACCCAGGTCAACGCCGCTGACCAGTCCACCACAACCGCCGCTATAGGGTTCCACCTTTACCTGTTGCATCTGTCTTGTTCTCCGGTTCCTGTATATCAATGTTATTTTTCTGAGCTGCCTATTCTAGACGCATTCACCCTTAAGGCACCAACCTGAGATAATTTCCGGCATTCACCGGAAAACCGGTATCAAAGCGATTTTCAAGCCAGCGCAATCATCAGTAGAATAGCGCCCTTTGATTGCTGCAACGGAAATTTCTGTGCCAAAACTGATAGCCTCTGTCATTCTCGGCGGACCCGATGCCAACAGCGAGAAGCTGGGTACACTGGTCGGCTGGCTCATAGCCAATGACCTGATATCCGAAACCCTTCGGCGCGATCACCCGCGGGCGCTGGCGCGGGTCAAGATGCAGGACTTGCCGGGCTCAGGATTCCTGACCACTGCTTTGCATGGCGAGTTGAAAGACACGGATTTAAGCGAAGATGGCCAGAGATTTGTAAACCGCTACTACCTGACCGGGGCTTTTGATCAGGATTTTGCTAGCAGGCAATATCAGGGGCACGATGAGTGGATTCTCTATGATGAGCTGGCGCCTGTAATCTCGCGGGCATTCAGGGGTCAACCAGCCGACGCTGCGAGCAACGCGAGCGAAGGCCGGAAGGCCGGGAAAATACTGCAGTTCCCCGGTCGCTTCCGTTCCGGTCAGTCCTAGAATCCAGCCGACAGTGCCCGTTTCATAGCCCAGCTGGTTTCAGCGGTATAGTTATATCGCTTTGGAGAACCGCTGGGTTTCCTGCATTGCCCGCATGTAGCGGTCAAACACCATACAGATGTTACGGATCAGCATTCTGCCTCTTCGGCTCACCTCAATTTCATCGTCAGTCAGGGTTAGCAGGCCATCTGCGGCCATGGTTTCAAGCTGCAGCAGTTCAGCTGAAAAATACTGGCCGAAATCTATGCCAAAGGCCGATTCAATGTCGTTGAATCTCAGGCGAAACTGACAGATCAGGTCCATGATGACAGCCTTGCGGATCAGATCATCAGCATCGATCTCGACTCCCTTCTGCACGGGTATCTGGCCCGCATCAATCGCCGCTTCATATTCTTCCAGGGTTTTCACATTCTGTGCGTAGGTTCTGCCAACCTGACTGATGGCGGTCACTCCCATGGCGGCCATGTCACACTCTGCAAAGGTTGAATAACCCTGAAAATTGCGGTGCAGCGTGCCTTCACGTTGCGCGATAGCCAGCTCATCTTCCGGCTTTGCGAAATGGTCCATACCAATGAAGCAGTAACCAGCGTCGACCAGTTTGTCGGTACACAACTTGAGAAGATTCAACTTCAGATCCGCTGAGGGGATATCCAGCACATCAATACGACGCTGTGATTTGAACCGTTCAGGCAGGTGAGCATAGTTGTATATAGATATCCGGTCCGGACTGATAGCTATCACTTTATCGAGGGTTTCACTGATACTGCTGAGATCCTGATAGGGAAGCCCGTAAATCAGGTCAACACTCACGGAACGAAAACCGTTAGCGCGCGCAGCTTCAATAACTTCGCAAGTCGACTCATAGCTCTGCAGGCGGTTGACGGCCTTCTGTACCAGCGGATTGAAATCCTGCACGCCAAATGAAAGCCGGTTAAATCCCACCCGCCGCAGCAGCCCGATGCGTTCGGCATCAACGGTGCGCGGATCGATTTCGATGCTGAATTCCCCTTCCGTGTCGTCGGCCAGACTGAAGTGATGCCGGATGTGGCTCATCAGATCGGCGATTTCATCGTCAGAGATAAAGGTCGGGGTTCCACCGCCCCAGTGCAGCTGAGTCACTTTGCGCCCGGCGAACAGCGGTGCCTGTAGCGCAATTTCCCGCTTCAGATAGGCCAGATACCGGGTTGCTTTGCTTTTGTCCCGGGTAACGATTTTGGAGCAGGCGCAGTAGTAGCAAATGGTGTTGCAGAACGGGATATGGAAATACAGTGACAGGTCTTTGTCTTTCCGGTCTGAAGCCTGAATGCTCGCTTTGTAAGCGCTTTCATTCAGATCATCAAACTGCAGTGCGGTCGGGTACGAGGTATAACGCGGGCCATTGACGTTGTATTTCCGGATCAGGTCCAGATCCACAACGGACTCCGCAGCGGTATCCGTCAAGTGATTCATGGTGGTCTCTCAGTAGCAAATTCAGGGTGTTCTACCAAGACTGAAGTCTAAAGAACTCCCCTGATTTGCCATTGACTCATGTCAACTTAACTTCGGTTTAGGGCCTCGTAGTCCTTTTCGAGCTTCTTCAGCTGCTTCTTGGAAACCCCGCCCAGAACCTCAATCGCATGTCGCACTCTGGCCCGGCATATATCCGGACCCAGCAGCGCCATGGAATCAAATAGTGGCGGCGCCACTGGTTTGCCAGAGATAGCGATGAAGACCGGCGCCAGCAGATCCCGGATCTTGATGTCCAGTGCTTCACCCAGTTCCATGAACAAATTATTGATGGCATCGCGATGCCAGTCCCGCAACGCTTCCAGCCGCCAGAGAACGAACTGCAGAATTCTGCGTAAATCCTCTTCGGACTGTTTTTTGGTATTAAACGCAGACACGTCATAGGCCGGCATACCTTCCAGCAGAAACGACGTCAGGGGCGCCATTTCTGAGAAGATATCAACCCGCTCTTTGATCAGCGGTATGACCTTGAGCAGATTCTCACGGTTCAGTGCCCAGTCCGTGATCCGGTCGGCAAACGCTTCATCGGAAAACTCTTCCCGAAGCCAGCGACCATTCAGCCATTTGAGCTTGTCCACATCAAACACCGGGCCACCCAGAGATATCCGGTTCAGATCAAAATGACTGATCATGGTATCGAGACTGAATTTTTCTTCACCGTCTGGCATGCTCCAACCCAGCATACCGAGATAATTCACCACCGCTTCCGGCAGAAAACCCATGCGCCGGTAAAAGTTGATGCTGGTGGGATTTTTGCGCTTGCTCAGCTTGCTCTTGTCAGGATTTCGCAGCAAAGGCATATGGATGATCTCCGGCACTTCCCAACCCAGATACTGATACAACAGCAGGTGTTTAGGTGCGGAATTAATCCATTCCTCTCCACGAATGATATGGGTGATTTCCATCAGGTGATCATCAACAACCACCGCCATGTGATAAGTGGGAAAGCCGTCGGTTTTCTGCAAAACCTGCATATCGATCTGCGACCAGTCGATTTCTATATCGCCGCGCAAACGGTCATGTACGATGCAACTGCCTTCAGCAGGTATCTTCATGCGCACGACATTTGGCTCACTGGCTGCCAGCCGCGCCTTTACCTCAGCCGGGCTGAGATGCATGCAGCGTCCATCATAGCGGGCCGTTTCCCCACGGCTCATTTGCTCCTTGCGCATCTCATCAAGGGTTTCCGCAGAGCAGAAACAGTGAAAGGCATTGCCTTCATCCACCAGTCGCTGCACATACTGACCGTAAATATCCTTGCGCTCGCTCTGTCGGTAGGGACCATAGGGCCCACCAATATCCGGCCCTTCATCCCATTCCAGACCTAACCAGCGTAATGATTCCAGAATAGCGGCTTCGGATTCCGGCGTACTGCGGGCGGCATCGGTATCTTCTATCCTGAGAACAAACTCTCCGCCATGCTGTCTTGCCAGACACAGACAGAATAACGACATATAGGCGGTTCCCACATGGGGGTCACCAGTCGGAGAAGGGGCAACTCGGGTGCGAACTTTCATCTTGAATACTCTTCAAAGCCATTAAAGGCAGCATAGCGGCAGGGAAATTCTGCCCTGAAAAAGGCGCAAATGTTACACTATGGCGTTCACCCGACCAACTCAGATTCCATGACTTACCACGCCGACCCGCTCGACAGAACCCTCAGTCTCGCCCCCATGATGGGCTGTACTGACAGGCACTGTCGCTATCTGTTCCGCCTGATATCACCTCACACCCTGATGTACTCCGAAATGATCGTGACCGGCGCCCTGCTCCATGGCCGTGCTGATCACTTTCTTCAACACCAGGACGATGAACCCTGCGCGGTACAACTGGGTGGTAATGAGCCGGCAGCACTGGCGACCTGTGCCCGTCTGGCAGAACAGGCTGGCTATGCAGAGGTCAACCTCAACGTTGGCTGCCCCAGTGACAGGGTGCAGTCGGGCAAGATCGGCGCGTGTCTGATGGCTGAGCCAGCACTGGTGGCAGATTGCGTTCGTGCCATGCAGGACGCCTGCACCGTACCGGTCACAGTGAAAACCCGGATTGGTATCAATGATGCCGACAGTTACGGGCACTTCAGTCATTTTATTGAAACCGTGCATGGCGCCGGGTGCCGGATATTTATCATTCATGCCCGCAAGGCCGTACTCGGGGGATTGTCGCCCAAAGAGAACCGCGAAATTCCACCGTTGAAGTATGATTATCTGTATCGCATCAGGGAAGATTTCCAGGATACCAGCTTCGTCCTGAATGGTGGTATCAAAACGACCGCGGCTGCCTTGGAGCTGCTGCCCGGAACAGACGGCCTGATGTTGGGCAGGGCACCCTATGCCGATCCCTGGCTACTGGCAGATCTCGAGTGCAGACTGTGGCAACAACCGGTACCAGAGCGACTGGAAATTCTGGCGCAATATACCGACTATATGCGTCAGCAGATGGCTGCCGGTGAACCACTCAAACACATGGCCAGACATCTGCTGGGATTCTTTACTGGCATACATGGCGCCAGAGCCTTTCGCCGCCACCTGAGCACCCACATGTTTCGCGATACCGCAACGGTAGACTGGATTGATGACGCGGTTAAACTGTCGGGTATTGACCAACAGGCCAGAGTATTCGGGCTGGCGCTCTGAGGGAGTTGCAACATACTGAAGTCCATTGTCAGATTCTTTGAGGAACAACTTAACCCCAGGCATTCAGAGGACGTAACCCGCTCGATACAATA
>JAGRIO010000099.1 GCA_020443225.1 Pseudomonadales bacterium | reverse complement strand
GCTGACAAATAGCAAACTAACGACCACAAGCTCCGTTGTCAGAGGAGCACTTCAGGCCGCGTGAATAGTGGTGGGTAATCCGGATCGCTTGTCAGACGTTGTTCATTGCATTGACTTGTCTGATGGCAGTGTCGATCGCGACCAGTTTGCGGGCCTCCTCCAGATGTAACAACTCGGTCATTCTGCCGTTCACCTGAATGACGCCTTTGCCCTGATTTTCCGGCAAATCAAAAGCGGCAATAACTGCAATAGCCTGCTCGACATCAGCAGGGTCAGGTGAGAATACCTCATTGGCGATGGATAACTGATCCGGATGAATCAGCGTCTTGCCGTCAAATCCCAGCAGACGCCCGTGCTCACACTCGTGCTGCAGACCTGCCGGATCTCTGAAATCGTTGTAAACACCGTCGATGCAGAATAAGCCAAATGCCCGGGCTGCCATGACGGAAGCTGACAGCGCGTAATGAAACGCGGTACGGTCAGCATTGGTTTGTGCGTTCATCTCCTTGGCCAGATCGTTGGTGCCCATCACGAAACCTGCGAGTCTGGTCGTGGCGGCCGCAGCCGCGATTTCATGAATATTCAGAATCGCCAGTGGCATTTCAATCATGACCCATAATTGCAGGGAAGGCGCTGCACCCGCTGCAGAGAGCATATCGTCGAGGCGCCTGATATCGGCGGCACTGGTGACTTTCGGTGCCAGAATACCCTCAGGTTCGGCTTCAACCACCATGGCCAGGTCATCCATGCCCCAGAGGGTGTCGATTCCGTTGATTCGTACTACTATTTCTTTAAGGCCATAGACATCAGCGGACAGTACCGATTTGACCAATGCCCTGGCGTCCGCTTTGGCATCGGGGGCGACGGCATCCTCAAGGTCAAGTATCAGGGTATCGGCGGGCAGTGTCCGGGCTTTTTCCAGAGCTCTCGGGTTAGCGCCAGGCATATAAAGGCAGGAGCGTCTTGGGCGGAAGTTAACAGCATCAGTCATGGGAAATCCTGCGGTGGTGATTAAATTCAAATTACACGTGCCTGATGGCGGGGGCAAGTCCGGGCTAATCCTCAGCGACAAGCGATATTGATTGTTATATCGCTACGTCAGAAAACTTCTTGTCTCAATGTGTCGCTTTCATGTTGCGAGTATGAATCTGAACAGAAATACTGCCAATAAAACTAATTGGACCCGCTTTCAGCAGACGATGTTGTACTGCATTTCCAAAGACATGATGTCGCTTCCAACTTTCAGCGCCCGCCCGTTACTGTATCTGGCTCTGGTAGCAGCTATTCTGCTGCAGTCGTCGCCATTGAGGGCGGCTGAATCTGATGCGCGGTCTGTCCATTTGCAGTTGAAGTGGAAACACGCTTTCCAGTTCGCTGGTTACTACATGGCAAAGGAACGTGGTTTTTATGATGAGGTCGGTCTGGATGTAAAAATTTCAGAATTTGATGGCGGCAAGCTGCCGGTAGACCGACTGGTAGACGGCGAAGTCGACTTTGCGATTCTGGGTTCTTCGATTGTCATTGAAAGGGCCAGGGGAAAACCCGTCATCGCGCTGGCTGCCATCTTTCAGCATAGCCCCTATGCATTCCTGGTCCGCGCAGATTCCGGAATAAACCGGGTGGAGGACTTCGCCGGAAAACGGGTGATGCTCGGGTCCGGGGTTCAGGATGCGGAACTCGAAGCAACATTGCTACGGGCTGGCATCGGTCGTAACGATTACGTGCGTGTGCCGACAAGTTTTGATGCGCAGGACCTGATCAATGGCCGGACCGATGTATTCAATGCCTATGTCACCGATCAGGGGTTTATGCTCCAGGAGCAGGGAATCGAGGGGCGCTATCTGATGCCCAGCCAGTACGGGGTGGACTTTTATGGCGATACTCTGGCGACTACGGAAAGTTATCAACAGGAACATCCGCAGGTGGTGCGAAAGTTTCGTCGTGCGTCGCTGAAAGGCTGGGAGTACGCTCTGGCTCACCGCGACGAGGCGATTGATGTCATTCTCAGACGCTACAATTCGCAAATGCTGTCCCGGTCTCATCTGGAGTACGAGGCTGATGCCTCGCGTGAACTTATTCAGCCCATACTGGTCTCGATCGGATATATGAACCCCGCGCGCTGGCAACATATCCGCGATGTTTTCGCATCCCTCCAGCTACTGGATCCTGATTCACCCCTGGACGGGCTGATTTATCAGGATCAGAGCCGGCGTGATCTGTTACTGGAGTGGGTAAGGGAACATATTGTTTATCTGGTTTCCGCAATAGCGTCGGTTCTGGGCCTGGTGCTGATTATTCTGGTCTGGCACCTCAGGCAACTTGTCAGGCTGAAATCTACGCAACTCGGCCAGCGTGAAGAGTATCTGCGGCTGATCATTGAAACTGTACCGCTGTGTATTAAGACCGAGGATACTGAGGGGCGCTGTCTTTCCATCAATGCTGCCGGTCTGGAAATGATTGAGGCTGACAGCGAAGAGGAAGCGCAGAAGGTTTCAATGCTTTCACTGGTCGATGAAGATTTCCGTGACACGTATGAGCAGGCTGTAACGCAGGCGCTGCAGGGTGAAACAGGCTCCTGTGAGTTCAGAATTCATAGCCTCATGGGTTCTGAACGCTGGCTCGAAAGCCGGATAGTTCCCATGCGGGACAAACAAGGAGAGGTGACTGGTGTCCTGATGGCAACGATGGATGTGACTCAGCGTTACGCCATGGCCCTGAAAGTGAGCGAGCAGATTGAACGCATGGACTATCTGCTCGATAACATTCGCGGGGTGTGCTGGGAGTATGACATTCACGCACAGTGCTACAGCTTTATATCGGCTTCCGCTGACAAGCTGCTGGGCGTATCGGGTAGCGACTGGGCAGATCCGGAGAAAATGTCGCTTCTGATCCACGAAGATGACAGGCGACAGAGACCTGATTTACAGCAAAGCACACCGCAGTTCGACAAAGACTGTTCCCGTGAGTATCGGGTCCGGCGTCCGGATGGCGTTGAGCTTTGGGTGCTGGAAATTATTACGCTGATCCGCAATAACGAAGGCGAAACAGAACGCATTGTTGGCTTCATGCTGGATATCACTGCGCGGAAATCTGCAGAGATCGCGGTTCAGGAAAGTGAGGCGCGTTACCGGGCAATCTTTGAAGGTGCACCCCAGGGCCTGTTGATGATGGATTCACAATTAACCATCACCGGTGCCAATGATCAGTTGTGTACCTTACTGGGTGTGGCAGATGTGCAGTTGAAAGGCACCAATGCCCGGGCGCTGTTCCCGGAATCAGAAGTGGCACGTTTTGAACGGGAAATGCTTGCCTTGCGGGATCGCAAACACAGCGTCTATGAGTCAACGCTTATCACCCACCGCAAACTTCCGATTTCAGCCGGCTTAAGCGCCAGTGCCCTGTTAGCCAGTGATGGAACCCTGAATGCCGTCGTGTTGTTTATTACCGACCTGACGGAAAAAGTGCTGGCAGAAAGAACCCTTCGAAGGGTGCAGAAAATGGATGCCGTCGGACAGTTAACCGGGGGCATTGCCCACGACTTCAATAACATTCTCAATATCGTGCAGGGTAATATCGATCTGATGGAGATCAGCCGGGAAGATGGCGGTGGTATTGAAGAATTTATTGAAGGCATTAAGCAGGCGACCACCCGGGCCGGACGTCTCACCCAACAGCTGCTGAGTTTTGCGCGGCAGCAACAGGAAAGTGCCGTTGTCTGTGACATTAATAATTCAGTCAGACAACTGGACACGCTGATCGACCGCTCGATTACCCCCACAGTGAAAGTCTGTTATGACCTCGAGCCAGAACTCTGGCGGGTCAGAATTGACGACGGTGACCTGCAGGACGCAATACTTAATCTTGCTCTTAACGCCAGAGACGCGATGCAGGGCACCGGCATTCTGACCATTTCAACCCGGAATTTTATTGCCGATGAGGCATTCTGCGCTGCAAGGCCACAACTGAAGGCCGGGGAATATGTGCGTCTGGGCGTCACCGATACCGGATCGGGTATCACCGCAGAGCAGCAGGAACGTATCTTTGAACCCTTCTATACCACTAAACAAAGAGGACGTGGCACCGGGCTGGGGCTGCCAATGGTGTTTGGTTTCGTGCAGCGCTCTGGGGGGCATATTGAGGTGGTCTCTGAAGTTGGTGCCGGGGCGCGCTTTGATATATATCTGCCCAGAACCAGAGATCCGCTGACCGGTGACCAGGATCAGGCGACCGGTTCAATAACTCAGGTGCGTGGTACCGAGACGATTCTGCTGGTGGATGACGAAGAAGATCTGCGGCATCTTTCCATGCGGGCACTTGAACGATTTGGATATCGGGTGATCACAGCTGCTGACGGGGCGGAAGCGATTGCCATTCTGCAGAGCGATCAGCCTGTAGACATGTTGTTCTCAGATATTGTTATGCCCGGCGGCTACAATGGTTACGAGGTGGCCGATGCTGCCCGTGAGTTCAGGCCGAACATCAAGGTGCTGCTGACCACGGGATATGTGGATGACAAGCTATATACCACTTATGCCGAAACAAGAGATTACGAGGTGCTTCGTAAACCTTATTCCGTCAGCGATCTGACCGATAAGATCAGTGATGTTATGACAGGACACGACTAGCAGCCTGGACAATCACGCAGTCAGGCGTTGTCAGCGCTGAACCTCAGGCGAAAAAAAGCCCGCATTTCAATAGCTGAAATGCGGGCTTTTCGTTTCGTCAGGCGACTGGTTTATTCGCCAATCGTGTATCGGACACCGACTTTGAACATACGACCAAACGGATTGTGCGTGTATGGGTCATAGTTCAGGTCTGTGGCAGCCTGGGGAGGATCTTCATCCGCTACGTTTATCACAGAAGCTGACAGGGTCAGGTTTTCCATGATGGTGGTGTTGTAGTGCAGATCCCAGGTCAGCTGGCTGTCGATTGAAGACAGACTGCTGGGATTCACCAGGGGGTCATCATCGTCATAGGAAGTGATGTAACGGGCCACCAGATTCACCCGATGCTCGTCACGAACCCACTTCGCAGAGAAGTTGGCCTTGGTGCCAGGCATAGACTGAAATGGATTGTTGCCGTCGTTCAGCTTGCCAACGAAATCTCCACCATCGGACAGTTTGATACCGTTGATATCCAGGAAGTCGTCAGACTCATATTCAATGGTGTAACTGCCCTGAACACCCAGTGTCAGCATGCCATCAGCGATTTCAGCTACATCGTAGCTGACATTGATGTCGATACCTGAAGTCTGGATGTTGGAACCATTGATGATGTTAACCACGGTTCGCTGCAGACCAGCCTGGTCAGTTCCCAGCGGGAAGACGTGGCTGCGCAGTGCTGTACAGCTGGCTGTACCCACACCTGTGCCACCGTCGAAACACTGCTGACCGAGATAAGCGCTGATCACCTGACCTGCACTTTCTACCTGCAGAGGATCATCGAAGTCGTAGCTCCAGTAATCAACAGAAGCGTAGAAAACGTCATTCTGGTAAATCAGGCCGAAGTTAGTGGTTACGGCTGATTCTGGTTTCAGATCAGGGTTGCCCACGTTGTCGACCGCTTTAAATGCGTTAACGGCTGAGTTGAACTGCAGTGACGTGCCGGTACCACCCAGGAAACTCTGGGGCGGACCACGGAAGGTCGTTGAAGCAGAACCACGCAGGGTGAAGCCTTCAGCAAAATTCCAGGAGAATGCTGCCTTGGGGTCAACGGTGGAACCTACGTTGCCGCCGTAATCTTCATACCGCAAGGCCAGCTGAACATTCAGATCATCAGTCACTGGCAGGTTCAGTTCGCCAAAAACGCCATAGACGATACGGCTGGTGCTTTCTTCGTCAGAAGCAGCCAGGAACGCCAGACGACCAGTCTGTGGATCACAGCTCAGTGAGCTGGTGAAACCCAGCGTGATCGACAGTGGATCAGTCCATGGGCAAGGGTTTACTGCACGGTTGCCGATGTCTTCCAGACGGAAGTCGTAGCGTTCGCGACGGCTCTGAGCACCCAGTGCCCAACCCACGTCACCACCCTGCAGGGAGATTCCCGTCAGGCCAGAGAAGATGGCTTCGAACACCAGCAGCTCGTTGGTGGCCTGTGAACCGGTTTCAGAGAACATCCAGCCAATCAGTTCTGCTGAGTTGGCCAGTGCAGGATTGTAGTCCGGATTCGTAAAGCCATTGATTACAGAGCGCTCAATCGCATTGGAGAACGGGTTGTAGTAAAGACAACCGTTCTGACCTGGCGTTGCATTGGCAATGGCGGTTGCGCGGTCGCAGTTAGGTCCGCCATAACCACGCATGGCGAATGCCATGTTCTCAATGATCATGTCGTCGCCTTCCAGCTCCCGAACCCGCTCTGACCAGCTGACGCTGATGTTGTAATCAATGTCATCAGACAGAACGCCTTCCAGGCCAATTGCTACGCGCTTGGTTTCCGTTGAGCGGGAACCGCTTTCCGGCTCACCGAACTTACCGGCGACACCCAGCGCCCGGTTAATGGGAATGGCAACGCCAGTCTGTGGCAGGGTTGGGTAGTCAGCCCGCAGCTGTACCAGGCCCGGATGGTCCGGCAGTGCCAGTCGGTCAGCATTGAACAGTGACTGCGGCGGATAGGAAGGTGAGGTTTTCCATTCCGGCAGTGAAATGTCGGCATACAGCACTTCAACATTCAGACGGGCATTGTCGTTGATGTCGTAGTTGAACTGCCCGAAAAATTTCTATGATTCAGTCTTTTCTACCAGATTATCAAACTGGGTGAACTGGAAACCACAGGAACTCAGGGAATCACGCCAGGCACCCAGATCCTCGCAGCGAGGGTCAGAGATGACACCGACGCCCGGGAACAGAATGTTGGCTGGGTTGGCGATGGAAGACCATCCACCCTGACTGTTTTCGGAGTAAGGCCGCACCGCCCAGTCACGGGTATTGAAAGGAATTTCTTCCCGTTCACCGTACTCAACGGCCACCATGGCATTCCAGCCATCGCCTTCACCGCCCCAGGCCGCATTGACATTGAAGTCACTGCCGTCTGCAATGTGCTGGAAGTCGCCGCCGATTTCAAAACCCATCAGATCTTCACGGGTGATGAAGTTCACAACCCCACCAATCGCATCAGAACCGTACAGAGCAGCGGCGCCGTCTTTCAATACTTCAATCCGGCCGATGGCGAACTGAGGCATTGCGTTAATGTCGACACCAACGGTCTCAGTGGCTACCTGACGCCGGCCGTTTAACAGAACCAGAGTTCGCGCACCACCAAGACCACGCAGGTTCACAGTGGCAACACCTTCGTTGCCCTGGCCGCCATTGGTCTGGAACTGGTTGGTTTCACCCAGGTTACCGGAGCTGATGCTGAGATTCCGGACCATTTCGATAATGCTGGGATTACCATTATCTTCCAGATCCTGACGTCGCATGACATCTACCGGCAGTTCCGCATCCTGCGGGGTTCCCTTGATATAGGAACCTGTTACAACCACCTCTTCCATTTCCTCTGCCTGCACCGCAAGACTGGTGAATCCACCTGCCGTCAGTGTCGCCAGAGCAACCGGAAGGGCCTTCTTCAAGAATTTATTCAAAATTCTCTCTCCCCTTGTTGTTTAACTTACGTTTTAACGTTTTATTTACCGTAGTTGGTCAGTTGTTTTTTATTGTATGAATAATGTAACTCACCAACTGAGCGGACAGTAAACGCAGTGCGGCAGGAATACAAATTTTATCGATGAATGATTTATGGCTACGCTATAACGTGCTGTGATGATCTGTGCGGCGGTAATCTGGCAGGGCATACGGGGGCAGAGCTGATGTCGTGGACCTTCAACATTAGAGGTCAGATAGAGACTCGTTACCCGCTGTTAAGCGGTCAGTAATCAGGCCGCAACGAAGCCGTCAGGTAACAGGTCCGGTGGTCCCGAACCTGTTGCGGTAAGTGACAAGGATAAAACCGGCCTCTGGCTACAGGCTCATGCCGCCATCAAGATAGAGGGTCTGACCTGTCATGTAGTCTGAAGCGGCAGAGGCCAGGTATAGTGCCAGATAACCGGGCTCGCGTAGCTCGCCGGTGCGTCCCAGCGGGATGCGCTTTTTCGCCCAGCCTGCCAGCTGTGCGGCACGTTCTTCCGTCAGAGTCCGGGGTTCCGGATAGAGTCCCGGCGCAATGACGTTCACGTTAATGCCCTGACCTGCCCACTCCTGCGCCTGGGCGCGGGTAAAACCCACCACAGCCGCTTTGGCCATGCTATAAATCACGACCCCGCTACCACCGGACCCGGCAGTATAGGATGAGATATTAATAATCTTGCCGGCACGCCGCTCCAGCATCTGCGGCGCCACAGCGCGGGTACAAAGCACGGTGGCGGTCATATTCAGGTCCACGATCCGCTGCAGCGCTTCATCGCTGATCCCTTCTCCCCCGGCATCAGGCAGTGCTACCAGGGGAGTGCGAATGGCATCGCCGAGATTGTTGACCAGAATGTCGATGCGACCGAAGCGTGCCATGACCTGGTCTGTTACTGCGGCCACGCCGCTGGTGGTCGTGACATCTCCGAGCGCGACCAGTACATCTTTGCCGGTAGCCGCTTTAATTTCTTCGGCGGTCACGGCAGCATGGGTTTCTGTCAGGGCATTGATGGCGATTTCTGCACCTGCTTCTGCCAGCACCGCCGCAATGCCTCTGCCAATGCCCCGGCCAGCGCCGGTAATGAATGCCACCTTCCCATCAAGGTTGAATGCTTCAATCATGTGTCTCCCTCTTTGCACTGATTTCAACGGAAACAGGATATTCACCGCTGTCCCGGCGCTTGTCATCTCGTCAGAGCTGCTATTTCCTGAGAATATAAGGAGTGATTCACAGAATTTTACTTCCGCGGATAACTGGCCAGCTGGCAGGTACAAATGACTGAAGAAGACAAAATAATTTATGGCACCTTGCTGGTGGTCACACTTCTGGTTGCCATCTTTATCTGGTGGGCCATTCGCCTGAGTCGCCAGGAAGATCAGACCAGTGGTGAGATAACAGCAGATCAGGTCTGGCAGGCATCGGCCAGCGCGCGCTTAGGAGAAGACTTATTGTGGTGCGTCTGGCACAACCGGTTATCGGCGAAGGAATTTCTCATTACCGTGAAAGATGCGCGGGACGAAGTGCTGACGGTGATTACTGACTATCACATGGTCCCGGATGGCATCAGATCACGGTACGAACACGGCGGTAGTAAGCGCTTACATATGCGCACTGCGCTGATGTCCAGCGAGACGGTACTGAGGGATGCAGCAACTGGGCAGGACTTGCTGATCTGTGATCATGGCACCATGCGCGATGTTTACCTGGCACCGGAAAGCCGGGCAGAGCTGTTCACTTTGCAGCGAACCTCGGTGTTTCATCCCTGGCACCATGTCTTGCAGGATGGCAGAAAGATCGGTCGCCTTTTCAATGTCGACGGGCTTGGTACCCACATAATCGGTCTGTCTGTGGAACCGGGATGCCTGACGATGGAAGAGAAACTGTTCCTGCTTTGCTGTACCACCGGCTAAGTCTGCAGACAGAGCCAGAAAGATAAGCATCCCCGGTTGCTCTGGCGATCTCATCTGCTGAACCTGCCGCCTAAACTTTTGTTCCATGGACCTGACACCCGTGGTGCCTGTTATTCTGTTGCCTGCCTGAGATAGTGGAACTGCGCCGGGTTGTCGCGACAGTTCTGTTGCAGGAATGGTGCTGCGATAACAATGCTGCAGGGGTCTTCAGGCAGACGGCAGACCCGAACGTGCTGTTCAGAATCATGCATGAATAAAAGGAGTTGTTCATGAAATACATCTTACTGTTGCTTGTGGTCCTGTGGTCGATGCAGGTTCATGCTACTACCGGTCCCGGCCTGCCTGCAGATTCAGTAGCGGCCACGCTGACCACCCTGCCGGCATTCAGAAACCTGAAATTGTCCCCCGATGGCAAGCGGGTTCTGATGCTGCGGGCGCGGGGTGAAACCTATCACCTGACAGTACTGGATACCGTAGCGCGGACGAACAAATTGCTGCTGGCCTCTGATCCGGAACAGTTCCTGTTCGAATGGTGCAGCTGGGCAAACAATGAACGGATTGTGTGCAGTATTCGCATTGATAAGGTACTGAATCTGGCCGGCTATGGTAAGAAGCAGCTCAGAACCGAGTTTACGCGTTTGGTTGCTATTAACGCTGACGGTACCGGCTATTTGCAACTGGTGCCGGAGCAGAAGCACAGTGGGAATTACAGAGACTCTGGCTGGATGTCGCGTGTTCAGTCGGATATTGTCAGCTGGCTGCCGGATGATGACGAGCATATTCTGCTGAGCCTGATTCGCAAAGACCCCTTCTTCCCGGATGTTTACAAACTTAATATCTATACCAACCGAATGAAACTGGACACGCGTCACCGGTCTGGCATTCTGGAGTGGCTTGCCGACCGGCAGGACCGGGTCCGGTTAGGGATGGGTATTGAAGACGGCAATTTAAGGGTCATCGTCAGAGATGGAGATAGCAGCCGCTTCACTGAGCGGACTCCCGGATTCCTGCTGACTGATCCTGAACCTGGTTTTGCCGGTTTTGCAGAACAGGAAGATCAGGTCTATCTCTTCAGCAATAATGGCGAAGACAAGTCAGCGCTGTGGTTATTTGATCTGAAAACCCAGCGCATGGTCAGAAAGTTACTGGCCGATGACCGTTATGATGTGCGGGGACCCCTTTACACTTCTGAACGAGGCAGGCCGCTGATGATGGTGCGGCGGCGTGAAGGTGCAGAGCTGTACTGGTTCGACCATAAGCTGGAGGCGGCGTTTAATGAAGTCGCGGCGGCACTGCCCGGTGAGAAAACCCTGCCGGTGTCGGTATCCGCAGAACTGGACTCTCTGATTCTGAAGAATTCTGGCGAAAAAATGCCGGACACTTACTACTACTACGATGTCGCCAGGCAACAACTGATACGTATCGGTGCGGACTATGATGTAGCCGCTGGTCAGTTGCCTGAGAGAACTATTTATAGTTACAAGGCCAGCGACGGACTGGAGATTCAGGCTTACCTGACATTGCCCCTGCAAGGGCAAGGCGGGCTACCTACCGTGATCATGCCTCATGGCGGACCTCACGCCCGTGACACAGCGGACTTCGACTACCTGAGTATTGTGTTTGCCGCAGCAGGATACGCAGTGTTGCAGCCGGATTACCGGGGTTCGGCAGGCTATGGTCAGCGCTTCCGGGCCGCCGGCTATGGGCAATGGGGTAAGCGTATGCAGCAGGACGTGCTGGACGGGCTCGACGCCCTGATTGCCGAAG